>JALSPL010000261.1 GCA_026985975.1 Anaerolineae bacterium
CCTGGCCGATTTGTACGCCAGCGTCGCCCCATCCGTGGTCAACATCAAAGTCACCATCGATCATCCCGACGTGGGCCAGCAAGCGCCCCAGGAAAACCCCTTCAACATGCCCGGACTCCCCGGCATCCCGGGCATGCCCGGCCAACAGGGCGAGCTGCCCCCCGTGCGGGGCGAAGGCTCCGGCTGGGTGTATGACAATCAGGGCCACATCGTCACCAATAATCATGTAGTGGATGGCGCTTCCGACATCATCGTCACCTTCCACGATGGCCGCTGGGCCAAGGGCGAGCTGGTGGCCGCAGATCCCCAGGCCGATCTGGCTGTGATCAAGGTGACGCCGCCCAAGGGCATGGACCTGAAGCCCCTGCCTCTGGCCGAGCCCGACAGCCTGCGGGTGGGCTACAGCGTCATCGCCATTGGCGCGCCCTTTGGCCTGGAAGAGACCCTGACCACCGGCGTGGTCAGCGCCATCGGCCGCAGCCTGCCGGTGGGGCTGGACCAGATGGGCGGGCCTCACTACTCTCTGCCCGACGTCATCCAGACCGACGCCGCCATCAACCCCGGCAACTCGGGCGGGCCTCTGCTGGACCTGACCGGCCGCGTGGTGGGCGTCAACTTCGCCATCGAATCGCCGGTGCGGGGCAGCTCAGGCATTGGCTTCGCCATCCCCGTCAGCATCGTGCAGCGGGTTGTGCCCGCCCTCATCGAAAACGGCGAGTACCACTACGCCTATCTCGGCATCCGCGGCCAGAGCATCACCCCCGAGCTGGCCGAGGCCCTGGACCTGCCCGAAAATGTGCTGGGCGCGTATGTGGATGAAGTCATGCCCGGCGGGCCTGCGGACAAAGGCGGCGTTAAGGGCGGCAAAAAGGTCGTCGCTGAAAACGGCGTCGAGCTGCACAAGGGCGGCGATATCATCATCGCCATCGACGGCCAGCCCGTGCGCCAGTTCAACGATCTGGTCTCCTATCTGGTGACCAAGGCGGCTCCGGGCCAGAAAGTGACCCTGACCGTGCTGCGCGACGGCAAGAAGAAAGATCTGACCGTCACCCTGGGCGAACGCCCCAAGCAGCCCGAACAGCAGCCTTCCGAGACCGCAGGCAACATCTCTCCCAAGGCGGCCATCGCCATCGCCCGCGACACAGTCGAGACTCAGGGCCTGCTCAAAGGCGAGATCAAGGAAACCACCGTCATGCCCGGCACTTACAACGGCAAAGACGCGTGGGTGGTGGATCTCAGCGACGGCAAGCACACCGCCGAAGTCACCATCGACGCGGTGACGGGCGACGTGCTCAACGCCGAAGTCAAGTAATCTCTCCCATCTCCTCCCTCAAAAGCCCCGACAGGCCGTCTGCCGGGGCTTTTCTTTGGGCGCTGTCCCAGCTTATTCCAGCACGAAGATATTGCGGGGCTCGCAAATGGCCTTCAGTTCATCGGGCCAGACGGTGACGCTGACCTCGCCCAGATGCGCTTTGCGCAGCAACAGCATGGTGGTGCGGGATTGCCCGATGCCGCCGCCGATGCTCAGAGGCGCCTCATCGTTGAGGATAGCCTGATGATAGGGAAATTGGAGAAAATCAAGCTGGCCCGACATCTCCAACTGCTGCACCAGCGTCTCCTTGGTGACGCGGATGCCCATAGAGCTCAGCTCATGCCGTCGCCGGGTAACGGGATTCCACACCAAAATATCGCCATTGAGCCCGTGCATGGGCCGCCCGTCCTTCGAGAGCGTGGGCGTGATCCAGTCATCGTAGTCAGCCGCCCGCAATTCGTGGGGATAACCGTTGGGCAGAGGATAGCCGATGCCGATGATGAAAACAGCGGGATATTGTTGTAGAATCCTGGTCTCCCGCTGCTTGCGGGGCAGATCGGGATACATCTCGAACAGGTCTTCGGCGTGGATAAAAGTGAGCTCGTCGGGCAAATCAGGGTATTTATCCGTCTTGAGTTGGGGATACATCTCGTGCATGAACGTTTCCGCCCCCTTGATCACCTTCCAGATTTTCTGCACGATCTCCCTGAGAAAATCAAGATTGCGCTGATCCTCGGTGATGACGCGCTCCCAATCCCACTGATCGACATAGGCGCTGTGATCATGATCCAGGAAATAATCTTTGCGCACGGCCCGCATGTCGGTGTTGAGGCCCTCGCCCACAGCCATATCGAATTGCTTCAGAGCCATGCGCTTCCACTTGGTAACGGCCTGCACCACCTGCGCCCGGATGGGCTTCTTCAGCCCCAACCCGCAATCGAACTCCACCGGCGTGCGCGAGCCATCCCGATCCAGATAATCATTGACGCCGCTCTTCTTGCTGACGATGAGCGGCGCCTCCACCATGTGCAAATTCAACTCCCGACAGAGATTATCCGCGATATAACGCTTGAGGGCATGCAATGCGATCTGCGTTTCTTTGCGATTCAGAATGGGCTCATAATCATTGGGCAGAATTTTAGCCACTTCCTCGTAAGTGCTGACGCCCGGACCAGCGAGATCGGGGACGTGATCTGAAGAGGACGTTGTCATGAGATTGCTCCTGTTGGCGTGTCAGCCCGACGCGACGCTCCGGCACGAAACGTTGCGCCGGACAGTTGATTGATTTTCGTTCCCTGTTTTTCATTGTAGATCGAAACGCGCCTTGCGTCTATGATGGCCGTCATAAGACGTGATGGACGGAAGGGGCGTTGTTTTTCGGCATCATGGCCCGCTGCGTGCTAAAATGGCAGGCATGAACGCTCCCATTCTCGAACTTGAGACCTGCGCCCGGCTGACCGCAGACTGGCGGCGGCAAGGGCTGACCGTGGTCTTCACCAACGGACATTTCGATCTGCTGCACGCCGGGCATGTGGCCTATTTGCAGGCGGCCCGGGCCATGGGCGACCGCCTGGTGGTGGGATTGAACAGCGACGCCAGCACCCGCCGCCGCAAAGGCCCCGCCCGTCCGCTGCTACCCCGGCAGGAGCGGGCGCTGCTGCTGGCCGCGCTGCGCGCGGTGGATGCGGTGCTGCTGTGGCGGCAGGATGATTTCCGGGACGCCGTCGCCGCTCTCAAACCGGACATCTATGTG
>JALSPL010000262.1 GCA_026985975.1 Anaerolineae bacterium
CATCATTAACAAGGTGCCGAAGGTGGGACTCGAACCCACATGAGCCAATGCTCAACGGTGTTTGAGACCGTCGCGTCTGCCTATTCCGCCACTTCGGCGTTGCAACTAACAAGTATACTGACTTAACGCCCATTCGTCAAGCCTATCTCAGGCGGTGATCACCCATAAGCCGATAACAAGGCCCGCTTGCCACTGCTCCACCAGACTTTCGAGGTCTCGCAGACCTCGAAAGTCTACGACCGACGCGGCTTTTGTAAGATATGGGTAATCACCGCTATCTCAGAAAAACAGACGTTTTGCAGAGTCGTCAATGATTCTGCCGTTTTCATGGACGAGCCACAACTCATTGCCGCCGCCCAAAATGGCGAGCTTCCGGCCTTCAATCACCTGGTGCTGAAATATCAGAGCCTGGCTTATAATGTCGCGTATCGCATATTGGGCGATCCGGATCTGGCTGCGGACGCAACGCAGGACGCTTTCATCAAGGCTTACAAGGCGCTGGGCAGCTTTCATGGCGGCTCCTTCAAGCCCTGGATGCTGCGCATCGTCACCAACACCTGCTACGATTATCTGCGCGCATCCAAGCGAAAACCGACCAATAGCCTGGACGATGAGCTGGAGAAAGGCGATCATAACCCCCGATTTCATGATCCGGGCGAGGGGCCGGAAAGTTATATCGAGCGCAAGGAGTTGAATCAGGCCATCCAGTGGGCTATCAGTCAATTGAGCGACGATCATCGCACGGTGATCACGCTGGTGGATATTCAGGGCTTTTCTTATGATGAGACGGCGGAGATATTGGATATCTCGTTGGGCACGGTGAAGTCGCGTATCAGCCGGGGGCGGGCCAAATTGCGAGATATTCTACAGGAACATCAGGAACTTTTACCCGAACGTTATCGTTTTCCCCATAGAGAGCGCGTTGCGTCCATCCGCCCATGAAACAACCATCCCTTATTTCCGACGAACTGCTTTCCGCTTATATCGATCATCAGATCAACGAAGCGGAGCTTCGACGCGTGGAAAAGGCGTTGGCTGTTGAACCGAATGCACAATATCGATTGAAGACATTGCAAGCAACGGTGGCGCTGATGAGAAACGCCCCCACATTGGCCGTTCCGCACACATTTGCGCTTTCCGAAAGTCAGGCGCTGGCCGCGGGGGGGCGGGTGAAGGGCGTCTCAAAAATATCTTTCTGGGAACAATGGCTGCCGCGGTTGATGCCCGCAGCCACAGCCATCGTCGCCCTCTTATTTGTTTTCTCTCTGACGCTAACGCCCGCCTCCGATGCCCCGCAGCAGGTTGAAATGTTAGCCGCGCCCGCGGCGACAGAAATCACGGCGGCTCCTGCGCCCGCCATGGCCCGCGAAGCCCCGGCCGCCGCCGAGCCCGATGTGCAGGCGCTCTCTGCTGAACAGCGCCCCTCCCCGCGCTCGGCGCCGCCTCGAAACGCTGCGGCCACCGAAGCCCCGGCCATGGTCATGGAGCAGGATGCCAGCGAAGCCGCAAAGGAACCGTCGGCCGAATCCAAGTCCGCTCCCGCCGCATCCACTTCTATCCCGGAAAAACACTTGTATTCCGTTTCGTGGGTCACCTGGCTGCTGGGGTTGTTGCTTATCCTCGGCATCTTCCTCACCTGGCGGATCACTTTCGCCCGGTCGCGACGGCGATAGATCAGCATCCGAATTTGACAAGCGCCCGTCATCTGAATACAATAGCTCGTGCAATTCGATAATCCACCGTAGCTCAATTGGCAGAGCAGCCGGCTGTTAACCGGCATGTTCCTGGTTCGAGTCCAGGCGGTGGAGCCTGAAGCCGTCCGCGAGGGCGGCTTTTTTATTATTGGACACTGGCGTTTTTTGCTTTAGGCGTGTCCAAAACAAGTTGGAAGTGTTCATGCGCCGTCGCTTCGGGCCTAGCCCAGCGGGCTTGACAATGGTAGCCCGTGGCTTCCAGCCTCGGGCGGTGGCCGCAAATGGACTCATCTCGACACAATCCCACGACAATCATCATGCCCAACCGACTCATCAACGCCACATCGCCCTATCTGCTGCAACACGCCCACAACCCCGTCGATTGGTGGGAGTGGGGGCCCGAAGCCCTGGCCCGCGCCCGGGTCGAGGACAAGCCCATCTTCCTCAGCATCGGCTATGCGGCCTGTCACTGGTGTCATGTCATGGCCCATGAATCCTTCGAGGATCCCGACATCGCCCGCATCCTCAACCAGCATTTCATCGCCATCAAGGTGGATCGAGAGGAGCGGCCCGATGTGGACGCCATCTACATGGAGGCGCTCACCGCCATGACCGGGGGCGGCGGCTGGCCCCTGTCCATCTTTCTCACCCCAGAGGGCGAGCCCTTCTACGGCGGAACCTACTTCCCGTCGGTGGAGCGCTACGGCATGCCCTCCTTCCGCCGGGTGCTGCAAAGCATCATTCGCAGTTGGGCGCAGCAGCGGGAACAGGTGCAGCGCAGCGCCGCGGCCATGCGCCAGCGCCTGGCCTACAGCGCCGAGCTCAAACCGCAGCCGGGCGAGTTGACGCCCGACATCCTGGACGCGGCCTTCGACAGCATCATCAGCCTGTATGACGACGCCGAGGGCGGATTCGGCAGTCGGCCCAAATTCCCCCAGGCCATGATCCTCGAATTCCTGCTGCGGCAGCACGCCCGCACCAGCGATCCGGCTCCTTTGGCCATGGTCGAGCACACCCTGCGCCAGATGGCCAACGGCGGCGTCTATGACCAATTGGGCGGCGGATTTCATCGTTACAGCACCGATGAGCGCTGGCTGGCCCCCCATTTCGAGAAAATGCTCTACGACAACGCCCTGCTGGCCCGGGTCTATCTTCACGCCTGGCAGTTGACGGGCAAGCCGCTTTATCGCCGCGTGGTGGAAGAGACCCTGGATTATGCGCTGCGGGAGATGACGCATCCCGCCGGAGGTTTTTTCAGCACGCAGGACGCGGACAGCGAGGGCGAGGAAGGCAAATTCTTCCTGTGGACGCCCGCGGAAGTCGCAGCCGTGCTGGGCGAGGCCGAAGCGGAGATATTCAAC
>JALSPL010000263.1 GCA_026985975.1 Anaerolineae bacterium
TGGCTGGCATTGAGCCAGCCTGTGTCATCCACGCCGTCATTCGTCCAATCGAATCTTACTTGCAGCCAGGGCAATGAGTCTTCGTTGTCGTGGCTGCCGGTGGGATCCAGCGTGAAGGTGGTGGTGATGGTTCCGCTGGCCGGTGAGATGGCAAGGCTGGCCGTTGGCGGCGTGTTGGCGGCGTTTTCGACGCGCACCGTACAGATGGCGTCATCCGAGAGGGTTCCTGTGTCCATCACCCGCACCCGCACTTCGTACACGCCGGTGTGACTGAACTGATGCGTCTGCTGCTGGTTGATGGGCTGCCAGGGCGTATCCCAGCCGCCCGCGTACCAATTCCACCGCGCCCGCAAATCCCCGGCGGCGTCCTGGTCGTCGCTGCTGGCCGCGGCGCTAAAGGTGAACACCGTGTCGACCGATCCGCTGGTCGGGGTGACGTTGCAACGGGCCGTGGGCGCCGTGTTGCCGCCCGGATCCCCCACATGCACGACATGGGAGACCGTGTCGGTCAATCCGCCGGTGTCTTGCACCATCATCTTCACGGCATAATCCCCCACGGCTCCGTAGACATGCTCGGGCGCAGGGTTGGCGGGATTCAGCCAGCCGGTGTCATAAACGCCGTCGCCATCCCAATCGAATTGCACCAGCAGCCAGGCCAACGAGTCTTCGTTGTCATGGCTGGCGCTGGGATCGAAGACAAAGTGGGTTCCCACTACGCCGCTGGCGGGATCAAAGGAAAACGCAGCCACGGGGGCGGTGTTGTCATCCCGCGGGCGGGCGCTGGAACTGGGCGCGATCAGCATCAGCAGGCCCGAAAACAGCGCCATGGCGCTTAACATCACGATAATGCCTCTTTTCACGATCATCTCCTTGTAGTGTGTGTGTGGTGTGTGTGGTGTGTGTGAATGCGAGCGGCGACTATCAGAGAAGTGTGGCGATGACCAGGCCAACGGCCATCAGCAGGGGCGTGGCCAGATTGATAAGCACGTTTTTGCCCATGAAGGGAATGAGTTGCGCCATATCCTCCGCGTGGGCCCAAACGCCCTTGTAGACGGGAATGGCGATGATAAGGGTGAGCAGGCCCAGCAGCGTCAGCCAGGGTAGATAGCCCAACGCCACGCCGACGATGATGGCCAGATAGGCCAGCGCCAGTTGCACGCCATACAGCGCCGCGCTTTTCTCTCGCCCGATAACCAGGGGATAATGCCGCCGCCCCACCTGCTTATCGGCCTCGACGTCGGGGAACTGGTTGAGCAGCAGCAGATCATTCACCAGGAAGAACGGAACCAGCGAGGCCCAGAACGCGGTCAAGCTGTAGCTGCCGGTGAGGACATAGTCCGTGCCCATGACCATGAGCAAGCCAAAACCCAGGCCCGGCGCGATGAGGCATGCCAGAGGATTGTGGGTGAGTAGAGGGGTGTAGGCGATGACCACGATCAGGCCCAGCACGCCCAGGGGAACGATGCCCCAGCCCCAGCGCCAGAGGAAAAAGACGCCGATGACGAGGACGATCAGCGCAGAGATGACGCCCAGCCCCAGGGCCTTCTGCGCCAGATCGGGCCGGGCCTGCAACGCGCCGCTGCCGCCGCTGAAAGGCGTGCGCCGGGTCAGTTCATCCAGCCCGGTCTTGAAGTCATGATACTCATTCAGGGCGTTGACGCTTATGTGCGCGGCCAAAGCGCCGATAAGCGCCAACAGGAAATACCAGTAATGAATCTGCCCGCCTGTTCGCCACATGGCTGTTCCCAGTCCCAACAGCGTGACGACCGGCGGCAGCGTGAGAAACGGCGCCCGGGCCGGGCCCAACAGTGCTTTGAGATCATTCATAAACCAGCCTCCGAAAATAATGACTCGATAGTTGTGATGTGCAATCGCTTCTGGCGCAATCGCCAGACAAAGGCGCAGAACGCCGACGAAGATGGACGAAGGGACGAAAATCGACGAAGAAATCGTCCACCTTCGTCCAGATTCGTCTATTTTCGTCCCAGAGATAACGATGATCCCTGGGAGACAGTTGGTGCAAGATCAAAAACACGACAATCGAGATAGAAACAAAAATGAGCGTCAACAATGGCGCCGCTAAAAAGGGTCGAATTAGCAACGCCGAACGGAAAAACAACAGTGCAGAGCGTCTCCTCAATCCGAAAAGAAGGCGCCGGCGCTATTTTACCACAGCCGATAACCGCTTCCTATCATGTCGCCTGCGCCGCCATGGGCGCCAGATGAATGCGATAGACATTGAAAACGCCCCACGAGGCGAAGAGAACGGCCAGAATGAAGACGGCGTTGTAGCCAAAAGCGTAAACCACTGCGCCGCCCCACAGCGCCCCAAAGCCGGCCAGGGACTGGATGTTGTTGGCGAAAGCGATGTAAGTGGGCCGCAGATCAGGCTCCTCGCGGCTGACCTGCAATATCAGGCTCTGGATGGCGATGATGCGCCCGCTCATGGCCCCGCCGAAGGCGAGATACACCAGGCCGAAGCTCCAGTTGATGACAGCTTGGGGGAGACCAAGGCGGCGGACCAGTGGGCCAAAGGCCAGGGCGATGAGAGGCGCCGCGGCAGTGGTCGACATGGCCAGTTTCATCACCCACTGCGCTCCCCAGCGATGATCAATCCAGCGCCACAGAAAATTTGTCAGCAGCTTGGCTCCCACCTGAAGCATGGTGTAAAAACCGATCATAATAGCCGGGATATGCAGGACTTCGGTGGCGTAGACGATATAGAAGGGGCTGGCGATGTGAAAAAGGGGCAGGCTGATGCGGGTCAGCAGCAGGTAATGATAATTGCGATTCCGTCTGAAAAGCATCCACCCCAGGCGTAGTTGATGCGTGATCGATTCTCGTCGATGCTTCACAGCCAGCGTCGGGCGCTCCTTTACCAGCAATACGCCCATCATCGAAATGATCGCAGCGCCGCCCGCCAGGATGAACAACAGCGCATAGCGGCCGACGGGCGTCTGGCCGCCAGCCCTTGTGTGCAGGATCAGGCTGAGAACAAATCCGGTGAAGACGCCCAGAGCCCCCGCCAATAATTGATCATTGGCGAAAAA
>JALSPL010000264.1 GCA_026985975.1 Anaerolineae bacterium
GTCATTTTGTCGTAGCCACCCAAAATCGGTGGCCATGCCTTTCTTTGTGTTGCTTCTGGCTTCTGCGACCAGGGTCTGCCGCATGGCGGCTGTGGGTGCGCAAATGGCGACAAAACCCTGCATGTTGCGCATGTTGCGCCACTTCTTCATGCGTCGTTCGACGCTGCCGCTGCCCGCTTCCACTTCCACGTAGATGCGCTGGCCGTCCTTTTCGATGAGCACATCAGGGTCGGCGGGCGGCTGCGCTTCCGGGCACACCCGGGTGGTCCAGCCGCGGCGACGGGCGTAGGATGTGAAGAGGCAGACCTGGGCCGCGTGTTTTTGCTGGAGCTCGCCGCCGTGCAGACGCATGAGTCGCTCCCATTCGCTTTCCACAAGCGTGACGCCCATTGCCTGGGCCACTTCCTTGCCCAGATCGGTCAGGACGTTGATGATGATTTTGCTTTGACCGGATATGACAGTGATCCTTTCAATCAATTTTTTTGCTTCGAGATGCAGGATCAGCCTGCGGACGCTGCCCGATTCAGAATTTTTGAGGACTTTTTCATCATCCGGTGAAGCCGTGCGTTGGGCAAATTGGACGATTTCCCAGCGCATTCCTGATTCAGCGCTGTATCCCAGGCCCGCCATGACGGCCAGATAGAAAACTTCCCGACGCCATTTTTTTTTCAATGTCGGTATGAAAAAGGCTGGCGTATTTCTGGGGATAGGCGTCCGGGATGTGGAAAGAAAGGTGTAAAGGTGCGAGGGCTTGTTGCTCTTCTTCCGGTTCAGGCGCAGGGTCGTCAGTTGACTTTGCGGCGCCTGATACGGTTGCGTTTGAGTTGGTTCGTCGGTGGACAATGACCGTTTCCTGAAGCCTGTCTCGCTCCGCCTTTATCTCTGCGATCTGCGCTTCCAGGTCGGCGATCCGTTGCCGCAACCGGGCGTTTTCGTTTTTCAGCGGCTGCACGATTGGCGCGGGGCCTCTGGTCAGATACAAGTCGTGCAGCGTGGCCTCGAAGAAGCTGCGCCATTTGGTCGGCGACATATTGGCGAAAGCGAAGGGGTCTTTCGACAGGCGATGATCGACATCGCCGGGAACGATGCGGCTGGCCAGCCAGTAGATCAGACCGTCATATTTTTTCTTGTCTTCTTCGTACTGGCGCACTGCATCCTGCATGGCGCGCACCTGAGCTTTTTCGTACTCGGTGAGGTCGTCATCGTCAAAGTCTGGCCTGCGCCACGCGTTCCAGCTCATTGGTCAGGGAGTGGCTGTGGGGATGGGGTCGGGACGAGGGTGGGCGTGAGGGTGGAATCTGGAGGAGTAGGGGTAGTAGCAGGAGTAGGAGTAGGAGTGCGGGTCGCCAGGGGTGCGAAGCCTGTAGTGGTGCTGAGGGTCCCAATGCGGTCCATCGCTGTGCTCCAGGCGGCGACGGCCTGGTCGCGGTCGATTTCGCCAATGGTGGCCTTGACGGTGGCTTCGGCCGCGATGATGAGCGCATTGCGGGCCGCTGCGGTGGCCGCGGAGCCGGTCTGGTAATCGGCGTAGATATCCTGGGCCGTCAGCATGGCCTGCACAGGGTCGGGCGTGTCGCTTTCCAGAATAGATTGCAGTCGTCGGGCGTCCCGCACCAATTTTTCTGTTTCCTTTCGGGCCTGTTTTTGTAATTTGTAGGCTGTCCAGCGCGCGGGGGACAACAGCGCAGGATCGCCTGCTGCGTCCACGGGCGTAACGAATTTGCCCATCAGCCCGAAGAGAAGCAGGGCGATGAGCAGAATGACGAAAAGGGCGATGATGGTGTTGCCGCCTTCGAGTTCAATATCCATGAAGATGTGAATAACCGTCGTGAGGAGTGCCGCGTAAGGAAATGAACGGACAGATTGTGTTTTTATTCGGTTGTTGACATTCCTCACGACGGGGGAATGAGCAACGGGAAGGCGGAGGACTCCCGGTGAGTCCCTTCATCCGCCCAACGGTTGACTGCTAATTGAGCAGCCAGAGAACCTGGGTCATCTGCCGGGTCAACGCCGTGAGAAGCATTGACGCCACATACCAACCTACAAGTCCGGCGACTGCCATGAGCAGCAAGGTGTTGTTGATGGATCGCATGACAAGCCCCCTGAGAGGAAATGAGAAGCAGTCTCCGGCCTTTTGCTCCCGGTGAGCAGAGGCCGGGGCTTGTAGCCTCTGCTCGTGGGAATAAAAGCCGGGGGACGTCTCATCCTGCGGGCGGGGCCTGTCATGCGTCCGCCTTCCCGGTTGTCAACAGTGCATGGGTTACTCTGGGTTACTATAGAGCGATACCTGGATTTGCCTGATGCGTGAAGCGTCACCGCGGGCGTCAGGCCGAACAAATAGCGGATGTCGCCATGCGCCGTGGCTGAGACCTCATTGGCGCTTTCGTTGACGGCGACGCCGTCCAGGGAGAGATGATAGCCTCTGGCGGTCATGGGTGAGGCGGCTGCGCTGAAAGCAATGGCGGCGGATTGTGCGGCGTAGCTGGAAAGCTTCGCGTCTCCGGCATTGATGAGAGCGCCCGCGTCCAGGGTCTGTGCGGCGGCTTCCGCTGCGGCGTCGGTTGCGTTTTGCAGGGTGTTGCGCAGGATGAAATATCGGGGAATGTCCAGGCTGAGCCCCATGAGGGGGAGCATCACCGTGACAATGACCAGTGTATTCCAGACCATATCGCCTTTTTTGGCTGTCATCCAACGCAATAACCGCCACATGATCACCACCCCTCCTTGCGCTGCGCCGCCACCGCTGTGCCTTGCAGGGGACCGGATTGCCCGCCAAAGAAAGCCAGCAATCCGCCAAACACATTGGGCACTTCCCAATGCACCTTAACCTGCACCTGGCCGCCGGGCCGGTTGTCTGCGAAGATGTAGACGGTGTAACTGCCCGTGCCGTGGGCCACCACCTGATTGGCCGCGTCCAGACCTCGAGCTGCGGGATTGTCCTGGGTGACTGCGGCCATGCGGGCGCCATAGGCCGCGGCGCTCTGGGCCGTATTGGCCGCAAATCCGGCGATGGCCAGATTGACCAGGGCCAGGGCCAGCAGGGCCATG
>JALSPL010000265.1 GCA_026985975.1 Anaerolineae bacterium
AAGGCGCTTTAGCGTCTTTCAGCTATGAGCCTGGGTCTATCAGCCCCAGGCGGTGGCGGCAGAAGTCAACCTCTAACTGAAACAGGACGCACCCAAATCATTCCCAATCATGTCTATGCAAGAAAATCTCTTTGCGCAAATCGATCTGCCCCGGGTGTATCGACGACGGCGCTGGATCAACAACATCGTGCTGAGCCTCACCGGCGTGGCGGTAGCCCTGGCGGTCATCCCCCTGCTGTGGATTATCATCTATGTGTTCATCAAGGGCATGGGCGTCATCAATCTGGATTTCTTCATCCATCTGCCCACGGCCATGGGGCAAGAAGGGGGCGGCGTGACCAATGCCATTCAGGGCACCATCGTCATGGTTTTGGTCGCCTCCGTCATCGCCATTCCCCTGGCGCTGCTGGCCGCATTCTATCTGCTGTTTTACGCCGAAACCTGGCTGGGACGGGCGCTCAAATTCAGCACCGACCTGCTGGCGGGCGTGCCCTCCATCGTCATCGGCCTCTTTGGCTACGCCCTGTTCGTGGTGCCCTTCAAGCACTATTCGGCGCTGGCGGGCGGGCTGGTGCTGGCCATGATCATGCTGCCGGTGGTGATTCGCTCAGCGGAGGAGATGCTGAAGCTGGTTCCCAAGGAGCTGCGCGAGGGCTCTCTGGCCCTGGGCGCGTCGGAATGGAAGACGTCGCTTTCGGTGCTGCTGCCTGCGGCGCTGGAGGGCATTATCACCGGCGTGATGCTGGCTCTGGCCCGGGCTATCGGCGAGACGGCCCCGCTGCTGTTCACCGCCCTGGGCAACGAGCATTACAATGTTTTTGACTACGTCAAACAGGGCGTGGCCACCAATCAAAGCCTGTTCGAAATCCTGCACAAAATCCTGGCGGAACCCACCGATGCGCTGCCCCTGACGCTGTGGAAATACGCGCAACAGCCTTATCCCGAACGGGTGGCGCAATCGTGGGGCGTGGCCCTGGTGCTGATGTTGCTGGTGCTGCTTTTGAATATCGGCGCCCGGGCCTGGCTGGCCCGCAAACGACGTAAAAGTTATGGATAATCTAATCATGGAGCAAGCAATGACTCAATCTCTTCCTCTCAAGATGGAGACCCGAGAGCTTTCCGTCTTCTACAAAAAATTTCGGGCGGTGAACGGCGTGAGCATGCCGGTGTATGAGCACAAAGTCACCGCCATCATCGGACCCTCGGGCTGCGGCAAATCCACCCTGCTCCGTTCCCTCAACCGCATGAACGATCTTGTGCCCGGATCCCATATCGAAGGGGACATCTTGCTGGATGGCCAGAGCATTTATGATGCGGGCGTGGATGTGGTGGATGTGCGGCGGCGGGTGGGCATGGTCTTCCAGCGGCCCAATCCCTTCCCCATGAGCATTTATGACAATGTGGTCTATGGCCCGCGGCTGTATGGCATCAAAAAGAAGGCGGTTCTGGATGAGATTGTGGAAAGCAGCCTGCGCGGCGCGGCCCTGTGGGAGGATGTGAAGGATAAGCTGAAGCAATCGGGCATGGCCCTTTCGGGCGGGCAGCAGCAGCGCTTGTGCATCGCCCGCGCCATCGCCATCCAGCCGGAGGTGCTGTTGATGGATGAACCTGCCAGCGCCCTGGACCCCATCGCCACCCTGCGCATCGAGGAGTTGATTCAGGAACTGAAGCGAAATTACACCATCGTCATCGTCACCCACAACATGCAGCAGGCCGCCCGCGTCTCCGATTACACCGCGTTTATGATGATGAACGAGGAGCGGGCGGGCGAGTTGGTGGAATTCGACGAGACCCCCGTCATCTTCACCACGCCCAAAGATCAACGCACCGAGGATTACATCACCGGACGATTTGGATGAGATAATGGAGAATGTAGAATTTAGAATGAAGAATGAAAAACGCAATGTGCTCTTTCTTTGCACCGGCAATTCCTGCCGCAGCCAGATGGCGGAGGGGTTGACGCGGCATTTTCTCGGGCATCTTTACCGCGCCTATTCCGCGGGCACGCAGCCTTCGGGTTATGTGCATCCGCTGGCGGTGCGGGCCATGCAGGAAATCGGCATCGACATTTCCCACGGCTACTCCAAATTCCCGGATGTTTTCCGCAACATCACCTTCGATGTGGTCATCACCGTATGCGATGATGCAGCCGAGACCTGCCCCCTGTGGCTGCGAGAAGGATATGTCGAACACATCGGATTCTATGATCCCGCTCGGGCCCAGGGCAGCGAGGAGGAGCGTCTGGCCGTTTTTCGCCAGGTGCGAGACGAAATCTATGCCCGGGTGTTGCCATTTTTGCAAGAATTTACAACAAATGACCGATGACTGAGGATTACAGCATCATCAACCTTCAAGCTTTCCACCAACTTATTCCCAAGATACGAGAAAAATCATGAAAAAGAAACACATCACCGCCATGCCCGAGGACCTGGCTGCGGCCCGTAAACAGATCGGCAGCGTGCGCGCCACCATCTCTCACCTGCTGGATGACTCCGACACGGTGAAGGGCAAGACCTGGAAACGCCTGAACAAGGTGTATCAGGCGCTGGATAACGCCGACCGCGAGTTGAGCGTAGCTCAAACCCAGTTGGAAGAGGCCCTGCCCAAGCTGCTGAAAAAATGGGAAAAGTAGCATGACAGAGATGACAGGACTTCTTCCCAAGGCGGAACGTCTTCGGGTCACAGTGCCCGCCCGCCACAACGCCAAACTCCAGGCCCTGATGGACGTGGTTGCCGCGGACGAAGAGCTGGACGCGCTGTGGCACGCCCAGAACGTCAACGCGGTCGCCCGCCTGCAGATGACCGATCACGGGCCGGTGCACATTCAGATCGTGGCCAATATCGCGCTCAAGCTCCTGCGCCTGCTCATGGCCAGCGGCGTCACGCCCGGCATCGTCCGCGATCACGGCCTGGCGCCCGAAGATGCGGAAGTCGTGGTGGTGGCCGCGTCCTTGCTCCACGATGTGGGCATGAGCATCCACCGCCATAATCACGAGGAATACAGCCTCATCATCGCCGACCGCAAGTTGCCGGGCCTGCTGGCGCCCATTTATCCAGACGCGGGCGTCCGCGGCGTCATGCAGTCGGATATCCTGCACGCCATCATCGCCCATCGCAGCGATGGCCAGCCCATGACCCTGGAGGCGGGCGTGGTGCGCGTGGCCGACGCCCTGGATATGACCCAGGGCCGCTCCCGCATCCCCTTCCAACAGGGCTCCACCAGCATCCACGCCATCTCCGCCCAGGCCATCGAACAGGTGAGCATCGAGGCGGGCGAGGAGAAGCCCATCCTGGTGCGCATTTCCATGCGCGGCTCCGCTGGCATCTTCCAGATCGACGCGCTGCTGCGCAAGAAGCTGAAGGGCTCGGGCCTGGAAGATTATATCCAGATCATCGCCACGGTGGACAACGACTGCGAAAATCAGCTCATCCGCCGACTCGTTTTGTGAGGTTTTCATGTCTCCAAGAAAAAGTTTTGATCAACGCCTGAATCAGCTCCGTTCGACCATCCTTTCGATGAGCGAGCTGGTAACGCAAGAGATGACCACGGCCATGACGGCGTTGACGCAAAAGGATGTGGCCCTGGCCCAGGAGGTCTTCGCCCTGGATGAGCAGGTCAACGCCATGCGCTATCAGAACGAGCGCACCGCGCTGCTGCTCATCAGCACCCAGCAGCCCATGGCCCGCGACGCCCGTTTCATCCTGGCCAGCCTGTTCATGAACGTGATTCTGGAGCGCATGGGCGATAAAGCCAAGAGCATCGCCAAGGCCATCCCCCACATCCTGCTGCGCCCCAACCTCACCATTCCCGCCGAGCTGGAGCAGATGGCGACCACGGGCCAGCAGATGCTGCGCGACGCCATGCGGGCCTACGCGGCCGAGGATGTGGCGCTGGCCCTGAAAGTAGCCAACGCCGACGATGAGGTGGATCAGCTCTTCGGCGAGACATTCTTTTCGGTGCTGGCCCGGCTGGCAAAAACCAAAAAGCCGGACAAAGTGGAGGCGATTTATGAGCTCATGCGCGTCGCCCGCGACCTGGAGCGCTTCGGCGATTACGCCACAGATCTGGCGGAACGGGTGGATTTTATGATCACGGGCCAGTTGGCCGACATGAATGTGGATGAGTGGGAGAAGAATACTCCTGAATCCTCAATCCCTAATCCTAATCCTGATCCTGAATCCTGAGTAGCGTAAAGAAAAAGGTTGCGCCCCGCCCCGGCTCACTCTCCACCCAGATGCGCCCGCCATGCCCCAGCACGATGTGGCGGGCGATGGCCAGCCCCAGGCCCGTGCCCTCATCGCTGCGCACCCGATTCGCCTTGTAGAAACGCTCGAATATCTGCTCGATATCGTCGGTCGCGATGCCCGCGCCCGTATCCGCCACCGCGATGATGACCTCATCCCCTGCAGCTTCGCTGCGCACCTGGATGCGGCCCTTTTCGGGCGTGAATTTGATGGCGTTGTGCAACAGATTTTGCAGCACCCGCTGCACATGATTCACATCGGCCCAGACGCGCAGGCCTGGAGCGAGATGCGTGGTCAGGGTGATGCCCTTGTGCTCGGCCTGGGCGGCCATGCGCAGTCGCACCGGCTCGATCAAATCGGCCACCGCTGTTTCCACCAGCTTCAGCGGCATCCGCCCCGATTCGATCATGCTCAGATCCAGCATCTCCTGCGAGAGCTGCTGCAATGAGGTTGTCTGCTCGAAGATGCTGTTCAGCAATTTGCGGCGGCGTTCATCATCCACGGCGTCCGAGCGCAGCGTCTCCACCATGAGTTGAATGGCGGCGATAGGCGTGCGCAGATCGTGAGAAATGTTGGCCAAAAAATCGCGGCGGGAACGCCCCAGCCGCAGCAATTCCGTCACATCCGAAATCGTGAGGGCCACCAGCGCCGATTCCGGGGAGAGGCGGCGGGCCACGGCCAGATAATTGCGATCGTCGCTGGCAAACTGACGTTCGTGGGGATCATCATCGGAAAAAGCAACCTGCACAAGAGCAAAGGTTTCATACTGCTGCACCACTTGGCTCAGCGGCGCGGGCAGAGGCCGCTGGGGAACGCTGATCAGCCGGGCTGCGTCATTCATCCACACCACCATCTCCCCCCGGTCAATCAGCCAGATGGCCTCGGCGCTGACCCGGGCCACGGCCTCCAGAAACTCAGCCTGCCGGGCGCTGTCCACCTCCAGGCTGCGCACCTGATCGCGCAGCGCGCGGCGGGCCTGCGCCACTTGCTCCTTTTCGCGTTCCGCCCGACGCCAACGCCACCCCAGATAAATCGCCAGCGCCGCCAGCCCAATCATCCCCGCCATCGACCAAAAACTCATTCCTCTTCATCCTGCTCGATTTCGGCGGCCGCGCTCTCGAAACGATAGCCGATGCCGCGCACCGTCTGGATCATCACCGGATGGGAGGGATCCTCCTCGATCTTTTCCCGCAGCCAGCGGATGTGCACATCCACTGTGCGGGTGTCGCCCACAAATTCATAGCCCCACACCTGGGTCAACAACAGATCGCGGCTGAGAACCGCCCGCTCATGGCGCATCAGCTCCGCCAGCAGATTGAACTCTTTGGGGCTCAGCTCCAGCGGGCGTTGGTGCAACGTGGCCCGACGGCTGACCAGATCCAGCTCGATGGGGCCCGAGCTCAGCACATTGCGGGTGGTCATGCGATCGGCCCGACGCAAGAGCGCCCGCACCCGGGCCAGCAATTCGCCCAGGCTGAAGGGCTTGGTGAGATAATCATCCGCGCCATTCTCCAGCCCCATGATCTTGTCTATCTCCGAACTGCGGGCCGTCAGCATCAACACCGGCACATCCGATTCCTGCCGCAAGATGCGCATCAGAGTGAGACCATCCATCTCCGGCAACATCAAATCCAGAATGATGAGATCCGGCTTCTTGGCCCGGGCTTTTTCCAGCCCCACACGGCCATTGGCGGCGGTGCTGACCTTGTAGCCGTGCTCTTTGAAATTGAACTTGAGGGTGGTGCGCAGATCCGCCTCATCTTCGACGATGAGAATGCGCTGCTTCTTGTGTTTTGCCATACCTCGATTTTAGCAGATTCCGTCACAGGATGGGAAGAAGTCCTTGCCACATTTGACCAAAATCCGCTACGCGGGTACCATGAGGAGCGCTAACATTTATGATTTACTTTTTGGGAGCGGATGCGTCCCGGTGGGCGTCCCGGTCTTCAAAACCGGTGGCGGGCGTCGCGGAGACGTCCGCGGTGGGTTCGACTCCCATCCGTTCCCGTATCCCAGAACATTTTGTGCGGCGGCTGAGTGCACGCCTCGCACGTGGAGAGTTTATGAGCAGTTGCCAGATCACCACGGCCCAGCAGGAAATGCGCCGGGGCCTCACCTTCCGATTCGACGCCGACACCCTTTCCATCGAACGCATCGCAGTTTATCCTTATCCCGATCTCACAAAATTATGGGTGCGGGTGCAGCTCAGTTCCTTCGCCACGCCCGTAGTGGTGCAGATGACCTGCCTGGATCAGGATGGCCGGGAGGTCTCGGACATGCTGCTGGTGGATTGGCGGGATGAATACATCTCATTGACCATGCACTTCAAAAAAGCTCCCGTACCCGATGCGCCTTATTCGCTGTATGTGCAGGTGGAGCGGGATGAGCAGATATTGGATAGTCAGCAATTCGATTTCCCATTAACATTCATCGATCCAAATCAGAAATGACCTTCCGAGACGCCCCCTGCGGGCGTCATTTTTGTTGAGGCGCTGTTTGGGGTATGATAGCGCAACAGATTATTGATTCATCTGCCCACCATCGACATACAGGAGGCGATCATGCCAGTGAAGCAACCTTCTCTGACGATTGGCGTCGAGGAAGAATATCAGATCATCGATCCCGAAACGCGGGAGTTGAAATCCTATATCACGCAACTTCTGAACGAAGAGGGGAAAATTATCGATCGCGAAGTAAAGCCGGAATTGTTGCAATCGCAGGTGGAGCTGGGCACCAATGTCTGTCAAAATCTGGATGAACTGCATGATGAACTGGCCCGCCAACGAGGCGCCATTTGTTATCTGGCCGAACAAAAAGGGCTACGGATCGTCTCCGCGGGCACACACCCTTTTTCGCACTGGAAAGAGCAGATGGTGACGCCAAAAGATCGCTACATGGGCTCCATCAAGGAACTGGGCGATGTGGGGCAGCGGCTGCTCATTTTCGGGATGCACGTTCACATCGGCATCGAAGATCGGGATTTTGCCATCGACTGCATGAACGTCACCCGCTATCTGGTGCCGCACATTCTGGCGCTTTCCACCTCATCGCCTTTCTGGAATGGCCGCAACACCGATCTGAAATCCTATCGCTCGGTCGTTTTCTCCGATCTCCCTCGCACGGGCCTGCCCGATTACTTCCGTGATTGGTCGGCCTTCGAGAAATTCGTTCACAGCCTTGTCAACACCGACTGCATCCCCGACGGCAGCAAAATCTGGTGGGATGTGCGCCCGCATTTCCTCTATCCCACTCTGGAATTCCGCATGTCGGACGCCGTGACCACCATCGACGAGGCCCTGGCCATCGCCGCCCTGTTGCAAGCCATCATCGCCTGGCTGTGGGATTTACGGCAGCACAACATGACATTTCGTCTCTATCGCCGCGATCTCATCGAGGAAAACCGCTGGCGGGCTGTGCGGTACGGCATCGATGGCAAAATGATCGACTGGGGCAAAGAAGAAGAAGTCCCCGCCCGCTGGCTGATTCGTGAATTGCTGCGGCTGGTGGACCCCTATGTGGATCAATTGGGCAGCCGCAAATACATCGAATACATCTACACCATTCTCGAACATGGGACCAGCGCCGATCGCCAATTGCGCGTGTTCAGAGAATCGGGCGGTGACATGAAGGCAGTGGTGGATTATCTCATCGAAGAAACCCGCCGCGGCGTTATCTATCCCGACGAAACGCCCGCCTAGCCCGGCGTCAGGCCCGCGTGGGAATGAAGAAGATGGCGGGCAGGGCCAGCAACCCCACCAATGCGCTGAGCACAAAGGCCGGAACCAGTCCGAACGCATCGGCGGTGAGGCCGATGGCCCAGATGCCCGCCGCCCGCAGCGAGAAACTCAGGGCCATATAGCTGCCGTTGGCCAGCGCCCGATCATCGGGGAACAGATCCTGCACCAGAGCCAGAATCACCGGCTGGAGTGAGATAGCGGTCAGGCCCAGGGCGATGAGCAGGAGGATGACGATCCAACCGGAGCTGAACAGGAACAGGATCATCAAGATGGGGGAAAGCAGCATTAAAATAACTAACATGCGATGTCGGCCCAAGCGATCACTTAGAGAGCCGGACAGTAATGCGCCCACAAATCCTGCCGCCTCCAAGATTGTCAACGAAGCGGCGGCCAGGGTCACGCTCAGCCCCCGCTCGTCTTTCATGAAAATGGGGAGATAGGTGGTCAGCGCCGCCTGCATGGAGACCCGGCCCAACACCAGCCAGGCCAGAAAGGGAAAGATGCGCAGCAGCCGCGGTTTCAGACGCGCCCAGGCGTCGCTTTCGGGCGGGCGCGGCTTGGCTTCGATGTTGTGCAAGCGCCAAAAGAGGATGCCTGTCACCGCCCAGCCCACAAACGCCAGCCGCCACAGGCCCGCCAGTCCAAACCAGGCCACGCCAGCCACGGCAAACAACGGCCCCACCGTGCGGGCCAGTTCGCCCGCAGCCATAAAGATGCTCATGCCCATCCCCACCCGCCGCCCCGCCAACTCACCGATCATGGCGCCGGCCGGGGCGTGGAAAGCCGCCACGCTGACGCCCGCGGCCAGCAACAAAAACGCCAACGCCAGATAGCTGGAGGTCAATCCCAGGCTGCTCATCAGCGTGGCCGTGACGGCCGGGGCGAAGATGACAAAATATCGCAGGCTCACCCGGTCGGCCAAATAGCCGATGAAAGGATTGAGCAAACTGGGAATTTGGGTAAACACCGCCAGATTGCCCGTGAGCGCATAGCCAATGCCCAATTGTTCTTGCAAAATCGGGAGCAACGGGGCAAGAAAGGCGCTGTAAACATCGTGGGTGAAATGTCCGGCGGCGACGGCGAAAACGTCGTTGAAGCTGGTGGGGCGACGGGGCATAAAGGAGGATTTCCAGAAGCGTGATGCGGAGCGTTGATGAGCAGCTAACTTTCCAGCAGGGTCTTCGCCAGCCATCGGGCCTCGGCCACCAGGTCGGCGTCTACGGGCAACTCATAGTTTTCGTTGACGCGAGTGGTGAGATGGCCGATCACGTCATCGACGCCCTCGGGAAGCCCGGGCCAGCCATGCAGCAGTTTGACCCGCTCATACGCGGTCATGTTGGGGGTGGAGACGCCGCCGCGTTTCATGTATTCCTCGGCCACGATGCCCGCGGCGCGGCGGGCGCAGACCCGGGCCTTGCCCTCATTCCCCTCGGCTCGGGCTCTGTCGGCCATTTTCATCTCCCGCGCGAAGCGCGTACGCCAATCCAGTCGTCGCATCAATGACTCTCCGCAACCGGCGTCTCGTCATTCTCTGTTTTGTCCTCCGCTGACGTCTGCTGCGACTTTTGCGTCCGGGCTTCGGCTTTGCGTTTGGCTTCGAGTTGGCGCTGGATGCGGGGGCGGGCCTGCGCCGCCCGCTGACGCAGGATGGGATCGGAAGCGGCGGTCGCTTCCTCGGCCAGCGACCCCGCCTCGGGCGCACACAATGCGGCCATGATGGCCCGCTGCACCAGGATGTCATCCTCTGCCAGAGCCGCCTGCAATCGCGGCAGGTCCGCGTCGTCGCATAGCGCGGCCAGGGCCATGAACGCAGCCGCTCGCATCTCCGGCTCATCGGCCTGCAGCCAGGGCTCGATGGCCGCGCGATTGGCGGCGTCGGGCAGGCGGGCCAGCAGAATCAGCAGTGAAACCGCGCTTTCGCGACCGGGTTGTGCGCTCAGAGCCTGGCGCGCGGGCTCCAGAACCATGCCCGGACCCCAGGAGACCAGCGCATCCACCGCCGCCCCCCGCACCAACTCATCCTCATCGCCGCACAGTTGCAGCAATTCGGGCAAAAGGCCGGGGTTGGGACGTTCGATCAACGCCCGCACGCCCCGCCAACGATTCAGGGCGTCGGCAGCGTGAAGCTGATCAGAAATGCCATTCGAGCCAGGAGTCAGACGCGCAAACTGAAGCCGCCAGGTTTCCCAGACGTTTTTCGCCTCCGCCAGCCAGCGGTCAAGGCCTGACATGCCCTTCTCCCAGGATGATCCACTTGTAGGTGGTGAGCTCCTTCAGGCCCATGGGGCCGCGGGCGTGCAGCTTTTGCGTGCTGATGGCCACTTCGGCGCCCAGGCCCAACTGGGCGCCATCGGTGAAGCGGGTGGAGGCGTTGACATAGACCGCGGCGCTGTCCACCTCATTGATGAATCGCCGGGCGTTGCGCCAATCGTTGGTGAGGATGCTGTCGGAATGGTGGGTGGCGTGCAGGCGGATGTGTTCCAGAGCCTCATCCAGGCCCGAGACCACCTTCAAGCCCAGCACCAATGACAGCCATTCGGTGTCGAAGTCCTCCGGGCCTGCGAGTTCGACAGTGGGATCATCTCCGACAATGGCGTAAGCCTTTTTCTCCGCCCGAAAGGTGACGCCGTCCCGGGCCAGACGTTCGACGATCCGGGGCAAGATCGCCGCCGCCACCGCCTCGTGCGCCAGCACGGTGTCCAGAGCGTTGCACACGCTGGGGCGCTGGGTCTTGGCGTTATGGATGATGGGGATGGCCTGTTTCAGATCGGCGCTGGCGTCCACAAAGATGTGGTTGATGCCGATGCCGCCGGTGATGACGGGGATGGTGCTGTTTTTGCGGCAATAGTCGTGCAGGCCGGCGCCGCCGCGCGGGATGATCATATCCACGTAATCATGCAGCCTGAGCAAATGCCCCACCATGGCCCGATCCGGATTTTCGATGTATTGCACCGATTCGGCGGGCAGCCCGGTTTTATCCAGGGCATCGCGGATGACTTCCATGATGGCGAGGTTGCTGCGGCGAATTTCGCTGCTGCCGCGCATGATGGCGGCGTTGCCGGTTTTGAGGCTGAGGGCGGCGATATCCACGGTGACATTGGGTCGCGCCTCGTAGATGAGCCCGATGACGCCCAGGGGGGTGCGGCGTTTGCTGATGCGCAGGCCATTGGGCAGCACCCGGCCATCGAACTCCTCTCCCACCGGATCGGGCAGCCCCGCAACGCTGCGGGCGTCGCTGGCGATGCCTTGCAAGCGGGCGGGGGTCAGGGTCATGCGATCGATGAGATTGTCACGCAGGCCCGCGGCGCGGGCGTCGGCCAGATCTCGGGCGTTGGCGTCCAGGATAGCGCGCTGACGGGCGAGCAAGCCATCGGCGATGACGTGCAACAGCCTGTTTTTGGTTTCGGTGGATGCGTTGGCCAGCACGCGGGCCGCTTCTTTGGCCTGTCGGCCTACGGGGATCAGGGGATTTTCAGACATGATGCAAAAGGCGGGGTGTGAGAGTGTAGAGGATGTTCGTTATAGCAAGATCATATCATTGCGATGAATGACGGTGGGGCCGTAAGTGTACCCTAAAATCGTCTCGATGTCATCTGAATGGTGACGGGCGATGCGGCGGACGTCATCGGAAGGGTATCGCACCAGGCCGCGGGCGATCTCGCGGCCGGCAGGCGTAAACACGCCGATGGTGTCGCCGCGCTGAAACTCGCCCGCTACGCGGGTGACGCCGATGGGCAGCAGGCTGCTCCCGCGCTGCCGCAAGGCCTGCACCGCGCCCGCATCCGCCACCACCCGCCCGGAGGCGGTGTATCCGGCCAGGAGCCAGCGTTTGCGGCTTTCGGGGGCGCTGGTGCGGGGCGCAAACCGGGTGCCGACAGCCTCGCCGCGGGCCAGACGCAACAACGCATCGGGCTCATCCCCCGAAGCGATCGCCACGGCGGTCCCGCCGCGGGTGGCGGTCTCGGCGGCCTGC
>JALSPL010000266.1 GCA_026985975.1 Anaerolineae bacterium
CAAAATCATCACCAGCCTAACCCCCCAGAATCCCGCCCGAGGGATTGAAACAGTCTGGGAACTGAGGAAGGAAGCACTTGCCTGACGATTGCCTGATGAGCGCGTTTAGCGCCCTTCGCCCTCACACGCCCAAAGGCTTGATGCGCGGCCAGACATAGATGGCGAACAGGAGCACAGCCAGGGCCTCGGCTACGCCGCCCGCGGCCCGAACCCACGCCAGACCCAGCGCCGGCCCGTAGGCCAGCAGCGCCACCCCCAGATTGATCAGCGCCCACGCCGCCCAGGCCGGTCGTTCATCTCCCCGCTTGGGCGGTTGCAAATAGCGAGGCAGCGCCCAAAAAGCAATGCCCAGGGCAAATTGCATCAGCCAGCCATAAGCCATGAGCTCGATGTGCGCCGGAAACCAGGCCCAGGCCCAACCCCACGAAGGCGCAGCTTTGGCCGTGAGCATCAGCGCCCCAAAGGTCGCGCCCAGGGCCAGATGCACAAACGCCGCGCGCAGATACCACACCGTCAATCGCGGCATCACGCGCCTCGCTGGCCCCGGCGCACGGGCGGGCGCACCCGCGCCCACGAGTTGAACACAAATCCCAACGCGGCCAACCATTGCAGCCAGGCCGAGACCATAAGCAGGCCCGCCCACAACGGTCCCGGCTGAGCAACCTGCATCGGCTCAGCCGCCACGCGCAGAAGCAGCCCCAGATTCAAACAGATAAACGCCCCCCACATCAACGGCTCACTGCCCCGCAGCTTGTCCTTGCTGGCCCCCGGCCTGGTGGGCAGCATCCAGTGAGCAATGCCGAAGATGAGCTGCGTCAGCCAGCCCACGAACAACAGATGCCAGGAAACCGGCGTGATGGCGGGCAAAGAAGCCGCAGCCGGAAACAAAGCGACCGCCTTCAGCAGCAATGCCAGCGCCAGCCATACGAACGCCGCCTTCACATACCAGCGCACCAAACGCGGCATCTCAGACCTTCCCTCGCTTCACCTGGATGATGACCCAGGCCGTGAGGATGATGAAAATAAGGATGGCTGTGGCGTTGAGCAGACCGCCCCACTTGCGCAGCCAATACATCCCCGCCAGATCCCCGGTGATGCGCATGATCAGCGAGAGGGTGAGTAGCGCCAGCGGCCCGTACATCCTGGGCGTATACTTGATAGGCAGGGCCAGCACCGCCGGGAAGATGATGGGTGCGTGGCCGAAGATCATGGCGAAAACAAACCCCACGAAAATCGTATGCAGCATGGCGTCATAAATCGGGCCCGCGGGCATGGGACCATAAATCATCATCAACACGCCGCCCAGACCCAGCCACACATAGCCCGAAAGCAGACAGATAGCAATGAATCGGGGCAGGCCCGACAACTTCACCGTGCGGCGGGCGATATCGAACTTGCCCAGCCACAGCGCGTAGCCCAGCATCCCCAATCCCAGCATCCGCACGCCCACGACATCCTGAAACATCGACCACAGCAAGCCCAGGCCCACCACGGCCGAAACAACATAAAAAGTGGGAAAGGCCCAGTTGGGCAGACGCTGCAAGCGCCCCAGCTCCAGCCGCTCCGCGGCAATAGTCGCCACCAGAAAAACCATCCACCACCACACTGCATGAAAAATGGGATACCCCATCGCCCAGATGAGATTGCCGACGAGCAGCGCCAGCACGCCCGCCTCCAGCAGCCATGTGAAGATAGCCGATTGGCGGCGGATGACCGCCGCGCCCACGGCCAGATAGAGAACGCTGCTAAGCGCCAAAATCCAGGCCGCCGGAACCAGCAGCGCCGGAGAAAGCAGCATCAGCAACCCGGCCAGCACCGCCAGCACGGGCGAAGAATAGGCCCAAAGCTGGCCCAGAGCCACCGCCCGCTCCAGTGCGATGAGCGCGCCGAAGAAACTGGCCACCATCAGCGGGCCGTGCATCCCCGCCAGTTGCGGCGAAAACGTGGGCCAATCCCAACCGATGCGCAACAACGCCGCCCATAGCGTCACCAACAGAATGATGATGGAGCCGGCCAGAGAAATGGGACGGAGTTTTTTCGTCATTCGGGCCTCCGCCTACATCCAGCCCAGTTGCTCACGGGCCGAGTGGCTCATCATCTCGGGCGTCCATGGCGGCGTCCACACCAGATTCACCGTCACGTCCGCATCCGGGAAATGCGCCCGCAACATCATATCGGCCTGATCGGTGATATACGCGCCCAGGGGACAGGCTGCGGTGGTCATGGTCATATCCACATCCAGGCGATTATCATCGATGGCCACATCGTACACCAATCCCAAATCGACGATATTGATGCCGATTTCGGGATCGATTACTTTGCGCAGAATATCCAGGACTTCATCTTTGGTCATAAATCAATTCTCCAGATAACTTGATGATCGAACAAGCGATAAAAGCTCGTTCAGAAAAACCTCTTGCGGCAGATGATAAATCTCGATGACCTCGGCCAGAGTTTCGAAAGGCGCCATGGAACAGCCCACGCAATCCAACCGCCGGGAAAGAAAAACCGACACCGACTGTGGCCAGCGCGCCATGATCTCGGCGACGGAAAGAGAAAGTAGCTGATCCGGGGTAATCGTCATGAAGATGCTCCTGAGCGGCTCCCCACTTTATCATATTTTCCCGCCGCCGTCTTTGCGCTGGCGCAAACAACCCGCGGGAAAACTCATAACAGACGCCAGGCGCGATTACTCGCCAATAAGAATGAAAATGAGCGAGCCAATCTGGCGGAACAGCCAAGTCCGTAAAACGTAATGCGTAATGCGTAAGGACTCCACGTTTTACGTTTTACGTGGCCGAGCGCCAGGCCAACGTTGGCTTCGAGAGCGTCTCGGCAAACGACGCCAACGTTTATTTACGAAGCAGGCGCCATGAGCGTTTGCACGCCGATAAGAATGAAAAGGGTGCGTCCTAAACGAGTTGGAGGCGTTCTTGCGTCTTTGTCCGACATTATAAGTGCAGTATCCAGTAATCAGTAAGCAGTTACAGTGTTCAGTAGTGGCGATACGTCGCATTTGAGTAAGGCGCT
>JALSPL010000267.1 GCA_026985975.1 Anaerolineae bacterium
CGCCCACCGCACCATCGTTGTGGGTGTGGATGCCCAGCGGAGCCGAAATCCCGGCCGCCTGCACCTCGGCGATGATGCGCTCGATCTCCCAGGGCATGGAGCCGCCGTTGGTGTCGGCCAGTACGATGACGTTCGCGCCGCCTTTCTCCGCCGCCTTCAGGGTGCGGAGGGCGTATTCGGGATCGGCCTTGTAACCATCGAAGAAATGCTCGGCGTCGTACACCACCTCCTTGCCGTTCTCTTTCAGATAAGAGACGGTGTCGTAGATCATGGCGACGTTCTCGTCCAGGGTGGTGCGCAGCACATCGGTCACATGCAGGGTCCAGGTTTTGCCGAAGATGGTGACCACATCAGTGCCTGTGGCCAGCAGCATCGCCACTTGAGCGTCCTGGTCCACGGGCGTGCGGGCCTTGCGGGTGGAGCCGAAAGCCGCGACTTTGGCCTGCTTGAGGTCGAGTTCGGTCTGGGCCCGCTCAAAGAAGTCCATATCCTTGGGATTGGAGCCGGGCCAGCCGCCTTCGATGTAATGGATGCCGAGCTCGTCCAGTTTGCGGGCGATGCGCAATTTGTCGCCAGAGGAAAAATTGACGCCTTCGCCCTGGGTGCCGTCGCGAAGGGTGGTGTCGTACAGTTGGATGGTGGGAGTCATAATCAGGATTTTGGAGATTAAGGGGGTGAGAGATAGCGAAAAAGTGATTTGGGTGCGTCCTAAACGAGTTGGAAGCGTTCATGCGCCTCCGTCCGGCATCACGAGTGCAGTATTCAGTAATCAGTTTACAGTGTTCTGTGGTGGCGGCCTGTCGCATTTGCCCAAGGCGCTTTAGCGTCTTTCAGCTATGAGCCTGGGCCTGTCAGCCTCAGGCGGTGGCGGCAGACGTCAACCTCCAACTGAAACAGGACACACCCAAGTGATTTGACAAAAACAGGCTTGAGCAATATGATCAAGGCGGAGGTGTATGATGCAACTTGAAGATTATTTCGATTTCTTAGCGCCTAATGACATACGTCTCAAGGGCACGCGTATTGGCATCGAAACGGTGCTCTATGATTTTATTCATCGGAGCATGACGCCCGAGGAGATCGATCAGCGCTACTGGAGCATCACGCTGGAGCAGGTCTACGCCACGATCCTCTACTATCTGCACAACAAAGAGGATGTGCATCAGTACATGACCGAGTGGATCGAGTTCGGCGAGCGGATGCGGAGGGAGCAGGAGGAGAATCCTGATCCGGTCATCTTGCGACTACGGGCGCTGCGAAAGCAATATGGCCCGAATGTTGCGCAGCGTTTGCGTGAGCAGAGGGTTGCGGCATTCTCCGAGCCTCAGCCCAGATATCGGATAGATGATGAATGAGTTTATTTTTTTGCTAGATGAACACGTCTCACCTGCCTTGCAAAGGGGGCTGAATCGTCATTATCCGGAAATTCCTGTCTTCAGGATCGGTCAGCCAGGAGCGCCGTCGTTGGGAACATTGGATCCAGACATTCTCGAATGGTGCGTCGTGCACCATGCTGTGTTGATTACAAACAATCGCGCTTCAATGCCAGTACATCTGAAAGACCGCATTGAAGCAGGCAAGTATGCCAATGGCATCATCACTTTGAATGATGGGTTGTCACTGGGAGCGGTTATCGAAGAGTTGGCCGCCATCTGGCAGGCAACAAGCCTGGAAGATCATGTCAACTTGATTCGTTATCTGCCGATTTCGAGTTGAGATTAATCGCCCAGATAGCTGCGCACGATCTCGCCCATGGCCTGCGTGCCGACCACCTCGATGGTCTGGTCGGGGAGGGTGGTGTTGGCCAGGTCGGGCGTGCGATAGCCCGCGTCCAGGGCCCGCTCCACCGCGGTTTCGATAGCCCGAGCTGCGTCTTCCTCGCCCAGCGAGTGCCGCAGCAGCATGGCCGCGGAGAGGATCGTCGCCAGGGGGTTGGCGATGCCCTGACCGGCGATGTCGGGGGCGGAGCCGTGGATGGGCTCGAACAGGCCCGCCTTGCCATCGCCCAGGCTGGCCGAGGGCAGCATGCCCATGGACCCGGCCAGCATCGCAGCCTCGTCGGTGAGGATATCGCCGAACAGGTTGCCGCTGACGATGACGTCGAAGTCCGCAGGGCGGCGGATGAGGTGCATGGTGGTGGCGTCCACCAGCAAGTGCTCCAGTTCCACGTCGGGGAATTCCTCGGCCATGAGGCGGACGACGGTCTGCCGCCACAATCGGGAGGAGGCGAGAACGTTGGCCTTGTCCACCGAGGTGAGCTTGCCTCGACGCCCGCGTGCGGCCCGGGCCGCCACCCGCACCACCCGCTCGATCTCGGGCCGGGTGTAGAGCATGGTGTCGTAGGCTTCCTGCTCGCCCTCTTGCCGCGGGCCAAAATAGACGCCGCCGGTGAGCTCCCGCACCACCAGCATATCCACGCCCGCCAGCACATCGGGGCGCAGCGACGAGGCGGCGATGAGCTGCGGGAAGATCTTGACCGGGCGCAGGTTGGCGTATAGGCCCAGCTCCTTGCGGATGGCCAGCAGGCCCTGTTCGGGCCGCACGGCCGCGGCGGGATCGCTCCATTTGGGGCCGCCCACCGCGCCCAGCAGCACCGCATCCGCCTGCTTGCAGGCCTGCAGGGTGGCCTCGGGCAGGGGCGAGCCGGTCTCGTCGATGGCGATGCCGCCGATGAGCTGTTCGGAGAAGTCGAAGGTCAGGTCGAAGAGCGGGGCGAGGGTCTCCAGGGTTTTTCGGGTTTCGGCAACGACTTCCGGGCCGATGCCATCGCCGGGGAGGAGGGTGATGTGATAGGTTTTTGACATAAAGATTGCTGCAATGAATGGCTGTGATGAGAGGAGGGGATATTGGGTATTGGATATTGGATATTGGTTATTGGTTATTGGGTATTGGTTTTTTCCTGGCGCAGGCTCATTTCGGACGCGAATCCGCACGCAGGGAATATCGAATATCCAATATCCAATATCGAGTTTTGCCGACGCCATTGTCGGCTGTGCGGATGGTTGTGGATTCACCAGGTTTAGTGAATCTCGTCGGGATCGAAGGCCCGATTCAGGGGCTCGTGCGCGTGCTCCCAGTCCCGCTCCTGATGAGGTCGCGGCTCTTCATTTTCGGGGATGGCGGGCTGGTAGCCTTGGTTCATGTACCGATTCCAGTACTGCTGCTGTTCCTTGACCTCGTGGTCGCTGGCGGTGTGGAACTGGTTGCTTTTGCGATCTTCCTGTGTCATGATCGACTCCTTCGTGATGAAAAATGATGGAGAGATGGTATGGTTTGTGGGATAGCGTCAGTAGACTGGAAATCCGAGTCAACCCGGTCTCCTAGTCTCCTAGTCTCCTAGTCTCCTAGTTTCCTAGTCTCCTAGTTTCCTAGTCTCCTAGTTTCCTAGTCTCCTAGTTTCCTAGTTTCCTGCCTTCCTGGCCTACCAGTCTCCGCCTTTTATTTCTTCCAGGCGGCTTCGTAGGCTTCGATGGCGTCCATGTTGGCCAGCAGGTAGCCCAGGTCGTCCAGGCCCTGGATGAGACACTGCTTGCGATAGGCGTCGATATCGAAATTGAGCTGTTGGCCGTCGGGCAAGGTGACGGTCTGGGCGGGCAGGTCGATGAGGATGCGCACAGCGGGCGCTTCCTCAACCAGGTCCATGAGCATGTTCACCGCGCTTTCGGGCAGGGTGATGGGCAGCAGACCGTTTTTGAGGGCGTTGTTGTGGAAGATGTCAGCGAAGCTGGGCGCGATGACGGCCCGAAATCCGTAGTCGGTCAGCGCCCACACCGCGTGCTCCCGGCTGGAGCCGCTGCCGAAGTTCTTGCCCGAGATCAGGATCTGGGCGTCAGCGTACTCGGGCCGGTTGAGGAGGAAGTCGGGATTGGGGGAGCCGTCGGGCAGGTAGCGCCAGGCGGCGAACAGCCCGTCGCCCATGCCCGCCTTGGTCACGGCGGTGAGATAGCGGGCGGGGATGATCTGGTCGGTGTCCACGTTTTCCGCCCGCAGAGGCGCGGCGGTGGCGTTGAGGGTAATGAATGGATTCATGGGAGATTAGGAGATTCGGTGAGATTCGTAGAGATTTTGAGAGGATTATGGTAGAATGAGAGAAATTGGCGATGGCTGGTTGTCAATGAACTATCGCCGCTTTTCTGAATTGGAGTGATGAACATGACTGAAAAATCTTTGGAGGAACGGTTGGATGCGCTCATCCGTCAGGTGGAGGCGCTGGAGGCCCGATTGGCCGAGCTGGAATCGCCGCGGGCGCTGCGCGAGGCCGGGCCTGTTTATCAGGTGGAGGGAACGGATGAGTTTGCATCGACGTTCGAAGATCGGCTGGAGGCGCTGTTTTTGGAATTTGCCCAGCTCGTCGAGGATTGGCGTGATGTCCGGGCAATGCAGTTGGCGGAAGAAGATTATCGGGCGGGCGATACCCTTTCCTTTGATGACTTCTTTGCCGAGTTAGACGCTGAAGCCGAATGAGCTTTCGCATCGAGATCGCCAGGACTCGCGTCAAAAAGCAGTTGCGGCGCGTGCCGAAATCTGATATCCAGCGCATCAAGAAGACTATTGCGACGCTGGCGCATAACCCCGCGCCGCCCGGCGCTATCTCGTTAGCAAAGGATATTTACCGCTTTCGCGTGGGCGATTATCGCGTGATTTACAAGGTGCTTTTTTCTGAGAATGTCATCTTGATCGGGCGTATCGCCCGTCGAAATGAAAAGACGTATAAGAATTTCAAAGCGCTGTTCGAATAGATTCTGCTTGTTTCACCAGGGTGTGCATAATGACCAAAAGTTTTGTGGAAGACCAACTTGTTGAATTATCTCGACGCCTTGAGGCCCTGGAGGCCCGATTGGCCGAGCCGGAATCGCCGCAGGCGCTGCGCGAGGCCGGGCCGGTGTATCGCATGGGGTCAGAGCGCCGCGAGGGCGGAAGCGTGATCGTGCCCGCCAAAGTCCTGCGCGCTTCGGGCCTGACGGAGCAAGAGCTGATGGTCGAGTTGGCTGTTCATCTTTTTGAGGAAGATTTAATTTCGTTGGGCGTCGCCAAGTCGCTGGCGGGCATGTCCACGGCTGATTTCATGCGTCTGCTGGGGCAACGCGGCGTCAATATGCACTATGATGTTGAAGATCTGGAAGAGGATATCCGAACGTTGAAAAAATTGGGACTCTGGGATGAAGATCGGCGCTGATTCTTCGGTCATCATTGCATTGTGGGGCGTGCAGCCACTCGATTTGTTGAGACTTCTTTTCGGAGAAATCTTTATTCCTCCGGCGGTCGCCACCGAAATCGACGTTCAGGGAAAATCTGGCTATAAGGAATTCACAAGCATCGAATGGATCAAGCAGATTGGGGTGTTAGATTCTGGTCTGGTCGATCAGCTTACTCGCGGAGCGGTCCGGTCTACCCGGTTGGATCAGGGCGAATCAGAAGTCATTGCCCTTGCGGTTGAGCTAGTTGCCGATGCGCTACTCATAGATGAGCGTCGTGGCCGAAGTGTGGCCTTACATTTGGGCATTCCTGTGACAGGCGTGGTAGGCATCCTCCTGCAAGCAAAACAACTCGAATTTATCCATGAAGTGCGGCCGCTATTGGATCAATTGGTGAATGAGGCTGGTTTCCGCCTCAAAAACAATTTGTATCACCGCGTTCTGGAGTTGGCTGGTGAAACAGCGGGCTAAGTTAGCATCTCCCGCACATCCACCAGCCGCCCGTGCACCGCCGCGGCTGCGGCCATGAGAGGGCTCATGAGGAAGGTGCGGGAGCCGGGGCCCTGACGCCCGCGGAAGTTGCGATTGCTGGTGCTGGCCACATATTTGCCCGGCCCGGCTTTGTCATCATTCATGGCCAGACACATGCTGCAACCGGCGTTGCGCCACTCGAAGCCGGCGGCGGTGAAGATTTTATCCAGTCCCTCGGCCTCGGCCTGGGCTTTGACCGCCTTGGAGCCGGGCACCACCAGGGCCTGCACGCCATTAGCCACCTGACGGCCCTTGACGATGCTGGCCGCCTGCCGCAGGTCCTCGATGCGGCTGTTGGTGCAGGAGCCGATGAACACGATGTCGATGGGCTGGCCCAGCATGGGCTGACCTTCTTTCAGGTCCATGTATTCCAGGGCTGCGGCCAGGTCGCGGCGCTGCGCCGGATCGTCCAGCTCGGCCATGGTGGGCACATGCCCGGTAATGGGGATGCCCTGGCCCGGGTTGACGCCGTAGGTGACCATGGGAACCAGCTCGTCAGCGGTCAGGGTCAGCTCCCGGTCATAGGTCGCGCCTTCATCGGTGGGCAGCGTGCGCCAGGCGGCTACGGCTTCGTCCCAGGCATCGCCGCTGGGGGCGTAGGGGCGGCCTTTGAGCCAGGCGAAGGTGGTCTCATCCGGTGCGATCATGCCGGCGCGGGCGCCGCCCTCGATGCTCATGTTGCAGATGGTCATGCGGCCCGCCATGTCCAGCTTTTCGATGGCGCTGCCACGGTATTCGAACACGTAGCCGCGGCCCCCGGCCACGCCATTCTTGGCGATGATGGCCAGGATGATGTCTTTGGCGGTGACGCCCGGGCCCAACTCGCCTTCCACGTTGATAGCGAAGGTTTTGGGCTTATGTTGCAGCAGGGTCTGCGTGGCCAGCACATGCCCGACTTCGCTGGTGCCGATGCCGAAGGCCAGCGCGCCGAATGCGCCGTGGGTGCTGGTGTGACTGTCGCCGCAGACGATGGTGCTGCCGGGCTGGGTGACGCCCATCTCCGGCCCGACTACGTGCACGATGCCCTGCACCGGGCCTTCGATGTCGAACAGGGTGACGCCGAAGTCCTCGCAGTTTTTGCGCAGCGTGTTCACCTGAATGCGGGCGTCTGCGGGCCACTTTTCGATGGGCTCGGGCCGGGTGGGGATGGCGTGATCCATGGTGGCGAAGGTGCGGTCGGGCCGCCGCACGGTCAGCCCTCGCTCTCGCAACATGTTGAAGGCCTGGGGCGAGGTGACTTCGTGGATGAGATGTGCGTCGATGTAGAGGATAGCGGGCGCGCCGTCGTCCTGTTTGACGACGTGCGCATCCCAGACTTTTTCGAAGAGGGTTTTGGGTGGGGTCATGGTGGATATTGGAGATTGGATATTGGGGATGAGATGTTGGGGATTGGAAATAGGGGCGAAAGTAGTTGATCGGCCATTCCTATTCTTTCTCCCCGATTTTGATGGCGGAGCTGTCTTCGCCGCCTGCGGCGATGAGTTTGTTCAGGGCCTGCATGTAGGCCTTGGCGCTGGCCACCACGATGTCGGTGTCAACCCCCCGGCCCGAGAAAAGGCGGCGGCGGGGGCGACCCTGGGGCGTGTATTTGTAACCGCGGCTCTCGGGGATCTCGATGCGGATGGTGACGTCGCCGTTGGCGTCCATGCCCGCGGTGATGGCCTGCACCAGATACTCCACCAGGCGATTTTCCACGCCCACGATGCGGTTGATGCCCTGATACATGGCGTCCACCGGCCCGGCGCCAAAGCCCGCCTCGGTGATTTCTTCTCCTGTCTCCAGATTGCGCAGGGTCACGACCGCGGTGGGGACGACATTGGTGCCGGTCTGCACCTGCACATTTACCAGCTCCCAGGTCTCTTTGGGCTGATACACCTCATCGCCCACCAGGGCTTCGATGTCGGTGTCGGTGACGGTTTTCTTCTTGTCGGCCAGCTCCTTGAAGCGCCTGAACGCCTTGTTCAGCTCCTCGTCATCCAGGCGGTAGCCCATGTCTTCCAGGCGCTTGCGGAAGGCGTGGCGGCCCGAATGTTTGCCCAGCACCAGTTTGCTGTGCCCCAGCCCGATGAGGGAGGCGTCCATGATCTCGTAGGTGCGCTTGTGTTTCAGCATCCCGTCCTGATGGATGCCCGCTTCGTGGGCGAAGGCGTTGGCCCCCACGATGGCCTTGTTGGGCTGGATCAACATGCCGGTGTAGCGGCTGACCATGTCCGAGGCGCGATGGATTTCCTGGGTGACGATGTTGGTGTCCAGTTCATACACCTGCTGGCGCACGTACAGGGCCATCACCACCTCTTCCAGGCTGGTGTTGCCCGCGCGTTCGCCGATGCCGTTGACGGTGACTTCCACCTGTCGGGCGCCGGCCTGCACCCCGGCCAGGGCGTTGGCCGTGGCCAGGCCCAGATCGTTGTGGGTGTGCACGGAGATGATCACATCCTTGGCCCCGGGCGTGTTTTCCCGAATCCCCGCAATCAAGGCCCCGAACTCCTCGGGGGTGATGTAGCCCACGGTGTCGGGGATGTTGATGGTGGTGGCGCCGGCAGCGATGGCGGTTTCCAGCACCCGATACAGAAATTCGGGGTCGCTGCGGCCCGCATCCTCGGGGCTGAATTCGATGTCGTCGCAGTATTGTTTGGCGTAGGCCACCATCTCGTCCACTCGCTGCACGACTTCGTCGGGCGTCATGCGCAGCTTGTACTTCATGTGCACGGGCGAGGTGGCCAGGAAGGTGTGGATGCGGGGATGCTTGGCCGGGCGCACGGCTTCCCAGGCCGCGTCGATGTCTTTCTTGTTGGCCCGGGCCAGGCCGCAAATGACCGGCGGTTCGGCGGGATTGCCGTGCTTGTCCACGCGGGGCTCGCGGCCTACCGTCTCGGCGATCTGCTTGACCGCAGCCAGATCGCCAGGCGAAGCGATGGGAAAACCTGCCTCGATGATGTCCACGCCCAGACGGGCCAACTGCCGGGCGATGTCCAGTTTCTCCTCGGCGTTGAGCGTGGCGCCGGGCGATTGCTCGCCATCGCGTAGCGTGGTGTCGAAAATCAGGACTTTATCGGGGCCGATAACAGGGGGTTCGGACATGGCGTTCTCCAAGAAAATGTTGGTTGATTAGCAAAATATGCTGACAATGATGTTGGTCGGAGTCTCGTCGTTTGTAATGCGTAAAAACGTAACGCGTAAGGATTTCACGGAGATGACACATGGCGCCTTACGCCTTACGCATTACGCCTTACGCCTTACGCCAATATCAGACAGGCAAACAGGGTCTCGACGGCCAGATCTTCAGTCAATCTCGATGGGATCCAGCCACGGCATCATCTTGCGCAGTTCGCGGCCGACCTGCTCGATTTGCAGGCTGCGTTCTTCCTGGCGGCGGGCGTTGAAATTGGGGCGTCCCTGGGCGTTTTCCTCGATCCATTCTTCGGCGTAAGCGCCCGACTGGATGTCGGCCAGGATTTCCTGCATCGCAGCTTTGGACTGCTCGTTGATGACCCGGCGCCCGGCGTGATAATCGCCATGCTCGGCCGTATCGCTGACGCTGTAACGCATGTAGGCCAGACCGCCGCGGTAGAACAGGTCCACGATGAGCTTCATCTCGTGCATGGTCTCGAAGTAGGCCACTTCGGGTTGATAACCGGCGTCGACCAGGGTCTGGAATCCGGCCTTGATCAGCTCGCTGACGCCGCCGCACAGCACCGCTTGCTCTCCGAACAGGTCGGTTTCGGTTTCCTCGGCGAAGGTGGTGACAAGCGCTCCGGCTTTTGTGCCGCCGATGCCCTTGGCGTAGGCCAGCACATCGGGCCAGGCGTGACCGCTGGCGTCCTGATAAACGGCCACCAGCACGGGCGTGCCCACGCCTTCCACAAACAGCTCGCGCACCCGATGGCCCGGGGCCTTGGGAGCCACCATGCTCACATCCACGTAGTCAGGAGGTGTGATTTGCCCGAAGCGGATGTTGAAGCCATGCCCGAACATCAGGGCGTCGCCCGGCTTCAGATTGGGCTCGATGGCCTCTTTGTACACTTTGGCCTGCTTGGTGTCGGGGATGAGCACCATGATCATATCGGCCTCTTCGCAGGCCTGGGCGGTGGGTACGACCCGCAGGCCTGCGGCCTCGGCCTTCTCCCATGAGGGCGAGCCTTCATACAGCCCCACGCGTACATCCATGCCGCTATCTTGCAGGCTGAGAGCGTGAGCGTGGCCCTGGCTGCCATAGCCGAGCACAGCGATTTTGCGGTCTTTAATCTGGGCGAGATCAGCGTCTTTGTCGTAGTAGATGGTTGCCATTTTGTGAATAGGTCCTTGTGGTGAATTGAGGTGAGTTGGGGATAAGTTGGATTTGGAAAGAATGTGAAGGGGGTAAGCAGTTATCAGTAAACAGTTATCAGTTATCAGTAAACAGTAATCAGTGGGAGGATGCTGCTGCTGGCAACTGATTACTGATTACTGCTTACTGTTTACTTGTTTCCTCACAGCGCCAGCCTGCGCGCTTTTTGGCCGTTGCCGTTTTTGCTCGCGGCGCCGCGAGTCATGGCTACGGGCCCGGTGCGCACCATTTCGGTAACGGGGTAGTTGGCAAGCAGGTCGATGAGGCTGTCCAGGCGGGATTGGTCGCCCACCGCCTGCACCACCAGTGAGTCCATGCTCACATCGATGATGCTGGCCCGGTAGATGTCCACCAACTGCATCACCTCGGGCCGGGTCTGAGCGTCCACCTTGATGCGGATGAGCGCCATTTCGCGGCGCACTGCGGGCTTGCCCGTCACATCCTGCACCCGCAGCACATTGACCAGTTTATAAAGCTGCTTGATGGCCTGCTCCACCATGGCGGCGTCGCCGTTGACGGTGAAGGTGAGGCGGCTGACGCCGGGCGTTTCGCTGTGCCCGACCGACAGATTTTCGATGTTGAAATTGCGGCGGCGGAAGAGGCCGAGCACCCGGCTGAGGACGCCGGGCTTGTCCTCCAGCCAGGCGATGATGGTGTGTTTGCTGAAAGTTGCGGGATCGTGGGTCATGGGAAAACTCCAGTTAATGATTCATGGATTAATGATTAAAGAGGCGACGTTGGCCTGCATCCGTAGCTGTTCAATCTTTTACGCTTTAATCTTTAATCATCGATCTTTGATAATTGTTGTTACCAGGCCGGTTGCAGGCCGCTGGGACCCTGGACGATGGGGCGGCGCATCAGGTTGTCGATGGCCTCGCCCGGCTCCACCATGGGATAGACGTTGACTTCTTCCTTCACCTGGAATTCGATGAGGTAGGGGCCGTCGTGCTCGTTAGCTTCTTTCAAGGCGGCGACCACTTCCTCCTGGGTGGTGACGCGGCGGGCGGGGATGCCGTATGCCTCGGCCAGTTTGACGTAGTCAGGGCTCTGGATGGGCGTGCCCGCATAGTTCTTTTCGTAGAACAGCTCCTGCCATTGGCGCACCATGCCCAAAAATCCGTTGTTGATGATAGCGATCTTGACCGGAACCCGCTCCTGCATCACTGCGCCCAGCTCCTGGATGGTCATCTGGAAGCCGCCGTCGCCGACCACGGCCCACACGGTCTCGTCGGGAGCGCCAAAATGGGCGCCGATGGCCGCGGGCAGGGCGTAGCCCATGGTGCCCAAACCGCCGCTGGTCAGCAGTTGGCGGGGGCGATTGTGCAGGAAGTACTGGGCCTCCCACATCTGATGCTGCCCCACGTCGCTGACGATGATGGCGTCGCCCTTGGTTACATGCCACAATTCGCGCATCACCAGGGGCGGGATGAGCTCGTCCACTTCGGCGTTGAGGATGTCCAGTTCCTCCGATTCCCGGTTCCACTCGTCGATCTGCGCCATCCAGTGGGGGTGCTGCGTCGGTTTGACCAGGCCCAGCAGCGCCCGCAGGGCCTCTTTGGCGTCGCCCAGCACCGCCACATCCGCGGGCACGTTTTTGTTGATCTCGGCCGGATCGAATTCGATGTGGATGATCTTGGCGTTGGGGGCGAATGTGTCCAGGTCGCCGGTCACCCGGTCGTCAAAACGCATGCCGACGCCGATGAGCGCGTCGCTCTGCTGGATGGCCTGATTGGCCCGGGCCTCGCCGTGCATGCCGCACATGCCCAGGCTCAGGGGATGGGTCTCGGGGATGTCGCCCAGGCCCAGCAGGGTCATGGCCACCGGGATGTGGGCGCGTTCGGCCAGTTCGCGCAGATCGTTCT
>JALSPL010000268.1 GCA_026985975.1 Anaerolineae bacterium
AACTGGGCGAGATCGGCGCCCAATGGTCCTTGCTGACCGCGGCCACCCTGCTGGTCATCGCCCCCCTGTTCATCGTCTTCCTCATCTTCCAGCGCCAATTCATCCAGAGTTTCGTGCATTCGGGCTTGAAGTAGAAGTAATCTGGAACGCAGAAACTTCTAACTCATGTTGGCTCTCCTGAAAAAGGTCGGAATCAGCAGCGACGGTAGCTGAAACAGCAAAAATGATGGGGGTTCAGCCAGTCTTTCTTGGCGAAACCCTGGTATTTTTCTTTGCGCCTTTGTGACTTTGCGTGAGATCAATCTTTTTTCAGTCGATCCCATGTTACGCACTCGCCCGCTGCAATGAGAATCTGTTGGATGAGGGCGATTTTCGCCGCAGCAATGACGAAAATTGACGAAAGTAGACGAAGATGGACGATAGTCGATCTTGCTAATTCGTCTACCTTCGTCCCATCGTCCTTTCGTCCGTCGTAGCGAGATCGTCATTTTTTACTCCGCACAAGACAGCACGGCAAAACTGCGTAACATCAGTTTCTTGATTCACTTACCCCGAGGCGGATCCACAATCCGACGGGTCAGGCGTCCGCTGCCGCCGGCGGACGACAAATCCGCCTCGGAGCATTTCTGAACCTTTTTCTTTTCGACTGATCGCATCTGCGCAGATCAGATTATTCGGCTTCTTCTGCGTTCTATCAATCATCGTCATCGAAAGTGCGGCGCCCGTTAAGCCAATTCCTGAAATCCGCGCGAGTTGGGGTATAATCTGGGGCTAATACATCATCACACACCCAAGGAGCTCCCAACATCTTATGAGCAAAAAGTCCTCTCGCCGTTCCCGCAAAGGTTCCACCAAAGCCACGGCCAAGAAGAAACAGAATCGCACGATTTTCTGGATAGCCATCGGCGCCGGCGTCCTGCTGATCCTGGCCCTGGGCATTATTGGTTACATCAGCAGCCAAAAGAACAAAGCGCCCGCCAACGCCGTCACAGCCATCGATGAACGCGTCGGGCAGCCCGTGGATCGCACCACCATTGGCGATCCCAATGCGCCCGTGCTGGTGGAGACCTACGAAGACTTCCTGTGCCCCCACTGCGCTGATTTCACCTTCGAGCTGGGGCCGGTGCTGCTGGATCTGGTGAAAGCTGGCACGGTGCGTTGGGAATACAAATACCGCGTCATCGGCGGCTCCGACTCGCTGACCGCCAACATGGCTGCGGAATGCGCCGCAGACCAGGGCAAATTCTGGGAATATCACGAAGAGATCTTCCGCCAATACACCGATAACGGCAAAGTGGCGATATTTCCCAGCAACCTCAAGAAAATGGCCGCGGACATGGGGCTTGATACGAAACAATTCAACCAATGCCTGGATAGCAAACAGCATCTGAAAGAAATCCAGAAAATCGACCAGGAAGCCGCAGCCCGCGGGGTTAACGGCACCCCTACTATTTTCATCAACGGCCAGCGCTACGAGGGCTCGCGCACGCCCGAGGCCTTCAAGGCCGCCATCGAAGCCGCGGCGCAATGATCTTCAGTAAGCAGTAAGCAGTGAGCAGTGAGCAGTGAGCAGTTGCGATGAGCGGCTGCACGCCAATAAGTGTAAACGACCTGCGGCTCTGCGCCCCTTCGGCTCCGCTCATGGCATACTTTGCGTGAGACAAATATCTATCTACGAATCAGGAGAAACCCATGAGAAAAGTCGACACCCTCATCAGCGGCGGCGCAGTCGTCACCATGAACGCCAAGCGGGATGTGTTCTCGCCCGGCGCTGTGGCCATCAAAGGTAGCAAAATCGTAGCGGTCGGGCCCGAAGACCGGGTGCGGCAACTGGTGGAAGCCGAAATCGAGGTGGACGCCCGCGGCAAGCTGGTCATCCCTGGCATTGTCAACGCCCACACCCATGCGCCCATGACCCTGCTGCGCGGCCTGGCCGATGATCTGCGGCTGGATGTGTGGTTGCTGGGGTACATGATGCCGGTGGAGCGAGAATTCGTCGGGCCCGATTTTGTGGATGTGGGCACGCGTCTGGGCTGCGCAGAGATGCTCCTGGGCGGCGTCACCACCTTCAACGACATGTACTACTTCGAGGAGGATGTGGCCAAAGCCACCGCCGATGTGGGGATGCGCGCCATTCTGGGCGAGACCGTGCTCAAATTCCCCTCCCCCGACGCTGGCTCCTACGAAGAAAGCCTGGCCCGCTGCCGGGCCTTTATCGAAGACTGGAAAGGCCACGAGCTGATTACACCCGCCATCGCCCCCCACGCCCCCTACACCACCACCGATCAGATTCTGACCGACGCCCGCGACCTGGCTTTGGAAATGGACGTCCCCATCCACATCCATCTCTCGGAAACCGCGCTGGAGGTGACCGACGCCAAGCGCGACTTCGGCGCCCCGCCCATCGAATACATCGATCGTCTGGGTCTGACCGAAGCGAAGCTTATCGCGGCCCACTGCGTCCACATCGAGCCTCACGAGATCAAATTGCTGGCGGGCACCAACGCCGGGGTGGCGCACAATCCCTCCTCCAATCTCAAGCTGGCCTCCGGCTTCGCACCGGTGGTGGAAATGCGGGCCGCGGGCCTGCCCGTGGGCATCGGTACCGATGGCCCGGCCAGCAACAACGATCTGGACATGTTCGAAGAAGCCCGACTGGCCTCCTTCCTGCCCAAGGCGGTCAAGGCCGATCCCACCGTGCTGCCCGCCCAGGATGTCTTCGCCATGATGACCATCGAAGGCGCCAAGGCGCTGCACATGGATGGCGTCATCGGCAGCCTGGAGGCGGGCAAATTCGCGGACATCGTGGTGGTGGATCAGGATGCGCCCCACGCAACGCCCCGCTTCCATCTGGGCCCCAACAACGTTTACAGCCATCTGGTCTACGCCGCCCACGCCAGCGATGTGCGCCATGTGTGGGTGCATGGCCGCCAACTGCTGCGAGACCGCGAACTGCTCACCATCGACCTGGCGGGCGTGCAGGCTCGGGCGCGAGAGATGGCCCGGCGTATCAATGAATTCATG
>JALSPL010000269.1 GCA_026985975.1 Anaerolineae bacterium
GTCCAGGATGACGAAGCCCTCATCCTGCGCAGCGACGCGCCCCTGCACATGCTCTCCTCGGCGGTGGTGGGGGGCGGTTTTCTGCGGGCGGATGTCATCATCAATCGCCATGTCAGCAAGCACTACGATCATCCCGATCCTGCGGCGGACCTGGCGGCTTTCGCCCGGGGGCGGGGCGTGGTCGGGCCTTTTGTGGGACTGATGACCGCGGTGTATCTGCACAACACGCAGGTCGTGCCACTGTCAGAGGCGGGCATCCGCCTGACGCTGGTGCTGACGGCCGGGTTCAGCAACAGCACCGCGGCGGGACTCAGCCCCAGCGCGACGCTGCGCCCGGGCACCATCAACAGCATCCTGCTCATCGACGCCCGACTGTCGCCTGCAGCCATGGTCAACGCGGTCATCACCGCCACCGAGGCCAAAACCCACGCGCTGCGCTCCTGGGGTCTGCAAACGCCCGACGGCCTGCCCGCCACCGGCACCTCCACCGATGCGGTGGTGGTCGCCTGCACCGGCCGCGGCCCCGAGCTTCCCTTTGCCGGGCCCGCCACGCCCGTGGGCCATCTCATCGGGCGGGCCGTGCGTCAGGGCCTGGAGGCTGTGCGGCCATGAAGCGCCGCGCGCCCATCCTGCTGCTGGCCCTGCTGTTGGACGCGTTGTTGAGCGATCCTCCCAATCGCTGGCATCCGGTGGCGTGGATGGGCGGGGCCATTGCCCGCGCGCAGCGCCACGCACCCCCGCCCGACGCGCCTCCCGCCCGGCAGATGCTGTATGGCGGCGGCATCGTCGTTGCGGGCGCAGCGGGCGTCAGCGGCATGGGAGCGCTGCTGGTCTGGCTCATCGCCCGGCTGCCCCGGCCCCTGGGCTGGCTGCTGGAAGCGCTTTTGCTGAACACCACTTTCTCGTTGCGGGGGCTGACGCGAGCCGCGGGACAGATTTCCGACGCCCTGGATGAAGCCGATCTGCCCGCGGCCCGGCGCTGGCTGAGCTGGCATCTGGTCAGCCGGAACACCGCCGCCCTGGACGCGTCTCAGGTTGCGGCCGCCGCCATCGAATCGGTGGCCGAAAACGCATCGGATGGCGTCATCGCCCCGCTCCTTTTCTATGCCATCGGCGGTCTGCCCGCGGCCCTGGCCTATCGGTTTCTCAACACAGCGGACGCCATGCTGGGCTACCGCGACGCCGCCCGCGAGTGGTTGGGCAAAGTTCCGGCCCGGCTGGATGACGCGGCCAATCTCATCCCCGCCCGTCTCACAGCCCTCCTCATCCTGCTGACAACGCCTCTCACACAGGGAAACATCCGTCAGGCCTGGCGCGTGTGGCGGCGGGACGCAGGCAAGACCGCCAGTCCCAACGCCGGGCATCCCATGAGCGCCATGGCTGGCGCGCTGGGGGTGCGACTGGAAAAAACGAACAACTACGCCCTGGGCGATAATCTGCGCCCGCCCCAGCCCGCCGACATCTCCCGGGCGGTGCGGTTGACCCGAATTGCGGTGGCTGCGGGCGCAGCTTTCTCTCTCCTTCTGCTTCTTATCCCTTCCCGCCGCCCATGACATCGCCTCAACCCCGGCCCGCAGTCATCGCCACGCCCTTCGACCGCCACGGTTCCATCACCCCGGCCGAGCTGGAAGCCCTGGGGCTGAGCGGCGACGCCATCGTTGATTTCAGCCTCAGCGTCAATCCCTACGGCCCCCCGCCGGGCGTACGCGCGGTGCTGGAGGCTATCGACATCGCCCGATATCCTGACCCGGACGCGCTGGCGTTGCGCCGGGCCCTGGCAACGCACCTGCATCGCCCTCTTTCGCAGATCATCGTCGGCAACGGCTCAGCGGAGCTGCTGTGGCTCATCGCCCTGGCTTTTCTGGATGCGGGCCATCGGGCGTTGATCATCGGTCCCACCTTCGGCGAATACGCCCGGGCCGTGCGGCTGATGGGGGCTGAGATCGTCACCTGGCGGACAGATGAACGCGATGACTTCGCTATCCAACCCGATGAAATTGCCGTCCTGCTGGCGCAAACCCGCCCCAAGGTGGTTTTCATTTGCCATCCCAACAACCCCACGGGACGGCTGTTGCCCCTGCAAGCGCTGGCCCGCTGGGCCGCGGCGCATCCGGCCACGCTTTTCGTGGTGGATGAGGCTTACCTGCCCTTCGCCCCGAACGCCCCCACCGCCCTGACGCTGGACGCGGCCAACATCCTGGTGCTGCGCTCCATGACCAAGGTTCACGCGTTGGCGGGCCTGCGCCTGGGGTATGCCGTGGGCGACGAAGCGATCATCCAGGCCCTGCGCCGGGTGCAGCCGCCGTGGAGCGTCAACGCGTTGGCCCAGGCCGCGGGCGTGGCCGCCTTGCAGGATGAAGCGCATCTGCGCACATCGCTGGCGAAACTGGCTGCCGCTAAAGAGGCATTGTTGCAGGCCTTGCGGGCGCAGGGCTGGCGGCCCCTGCCCTCAGCCGCGAATTTTTTCCTGCTGCCGGTGGATGATGCGACTGCGTGCCGGGCCCGGCTGCTGGAGCAAGGCGTCGTCGTGCGAGATTGCGCCTCCTTCGGGTTGCCCCGCCACATCCGCATCGCCGTCCGCACGCCCGCCGAAAACGAATGTCTGCTTTGGGCGCTCTCAAAGGTGAAAAAATGTCTCGAATAACCCTGATTTTAGGCGGCGCCCGTAGCGGTAAATCCACCTACGCCGAAGAATTGGCCCGCGAGCTGGGCGGCGATGATGTGCTCTACATCGCCACCGCCGAGGCGCTGGATCAGGAGATGGCGGATCGCATCGCCCAACACCGGGCGCAGCGCCCCGCGGCCTGGCGCACACTGGAGACGCCTCTGCATCCGGGCCGGGCGCTGCTGGCCCAACGCCCCTCCGAAAAAGTTATCCTGCTCGACTGCATGACCCTGCTCAGCTCCAACATCCTGCTGGCGCATCCCGATGACGCGGAAACGCGCCTGCAACAGGAGATCGAGGCGCTGCTTGAGGCGGTCAAAACGCTGGATGCGCATCTCATCATCGTCT
>JALSPL010000270.1 GCA_026985975.1 Anaerolineae bacterium
GATTGACTTTTGTGACTCCTTGTTGAGAGAATTCTACACTAATTTCTTCAAACAAGTTGTCTCACCTATTATTGGCACAGTGGGTGCGCCTGGGCAAAAAAGCAGGCGGAAGGCTATCTCAAGGCATTGGATGAGGCGCTGTACGAACAACGCCCTGCGGGCTGGCGAGTGGAGGGGAAGCGTGAGCGGCGGGTGATGACGCGATTTGGGGAGGTGCGGATACAGAGGCGGTTGTATAAAGATGAAGAAGGGGAAGCGCACTTTCTGCTGGATGAGTATCTGAACTTACCGCCACGCCGACTGGCGACGCCCACCGTGCAGGAGGAGGTCGTAAAGCTGGCAACGGAGATCGGATTTGAAAAGACGGGGAAAGTGCTGGAGTCCCTGACCGGAGGCGTCCTGAGCAAGATGACCGTGTGGCGACTTTTACAACAGGTGGGAGAAGCGGCGTTGGCTGCGGCGGAGGAAGAAGGTGAAGCGGTGTATCAACGTGGCCAGCCGCCCAGGATAGCGGGGAGCCGCCAGGTGGAACGCTTATTTATGGAAGGGGATGGGGTGTGGGTGCGCTTGCAAAGGGCGAATGCATCGTGGCTGGAGATCAAAACAGGGATTGCCTATGAAGGCTGGCGGGCCTTGCCGGAACGGCGAGGCGGCTATGAATTGGTAGAGAAACGGGTTTACGTTCATGGTTCGAAGCGCCTGTCTTTCTGGGAAGGCGCCAGTCTGGCCTGGGCGCATTATTGGGATTTGTCTCAGGTGACGCAGGTGGTCATTGGGGGCGATGGGGCAGGTTGGATTCGCAAAGGCACAGACCTGTTCTCCCATAGCTATTGGCAACTGGATGGCTTTCATCTGGCGCGGGCCTGCGTGCGAGCCGTGGGGAAAAAGCAGGGGCACGCCCTGTTTCAGGCCATGCGACAAGGACAATGGCAGGAGGCGGAAAGAATATGGGCGGAAGCGTCCAAACGGACGCAGGCTTCAGCCAAAAGAGCGCAGCGGTAGATTGAAACATGTCTGGCCACGCATACCGGCGGTGATTGGCGCATTGCCATGGGGAGTCCAGATGAGGCCATGCGTGGTCTGGGCAGCATGGAAGGGAACGGTGCACATATCATTGCCGATCGTATGAAGGGGAAAGGCAGGAGTTGGAGCTCTCTGGGCGCCTTGCACATGGCCAAGGTCAAAGAACTTGTTCTCAATCAGGAAATCCGGCATTGGTGTCGGCCTGCAACACAACCGGTATCACAGCCACCTGCGCCCCCACCGCCCAAAAGCCGCAAGCGTCAGGATAACGCTACCTGGCTTCGCACTGAGGTCCCCGTGCTTCATGGAAATCACCCGCAACGAGAATGGGTGCGGAGACTCCGCCAGAATATCCACGGCCACCGACTAAACTGATACAGTGTCATTGCGGTCTCGCTCCTTGACTTCCACCAGCACGCTTTTGCCGCCCGGAGCCACGGCCCGGATGTCACCGCTCACCTTTTCCAGGGGAAAGGCTTTGACGATGTGGCCATGCCGGTCGCGCACCACGCGCCAGCCGGTCTGGATCGGCTCCACCATGTGGAAGCCCATCGCGCGCAGCTGCGCGGCCGCGGCCTCTTCGCTGCTATACCCGGCCTTGCGGTTGCGACGGTTGATCATGCTTCGATGAGGAATGCTCACGGCCATTATGCGCCTTCCTCCAGGTCGAAAAGATTCACCGCCCGCGCCAAATCCTCGCGGCTGGGACGGGTGTAGATGGCCAGGGTGTCCAGGCTTTCATGGCCCATGAGCGCGGCCACTACGGTCAGCGGACGCCCCGCGTCGATGAGGTTCTTGGCGAATGTGTGGCGCAGCGCGTGGGGCGTCAGGCCCTCGATGTCGGCTTTTCGCCCGTACTTGGTGACGATGCGGTAAATGCCCGGCCCGGACAGCGGTCCCCGCTGGCCCAGGAAGAGGTGGGGATCGTCAGCGTAGGGATGCTTCTCCCGCGCGTCCAGCCATGCGCGCAGGGCCTTGCGGGCCTCGGCGGAAAGGGGAACGTCTCGGGCCTTGCCCCCCTTGCCGAAGCGCACCCGCACCCATCCCCGCCGCTTCTGCATGTCAAGGTCACTCACGGTCAGGGCGGCCAGCTCGGAGAGACGCAGGCCTGCGTCCATGCCCAGACGGATGAGGGCCATGTCTCGCGCCGCATCCTTTCCCCCGTACTGCCGCACGGCCCGCAGCAGGCGGCGTTGCTCTTTTTCCGTCAGCCATTTGGGCGCGGTCTGCTTCTGCGCCTTCACGCCCACCCGCAGCCACTCGAAGGGGCTATCCTGGGCCAGCCCTTTGCGCACAGCCCAACGATAGAAGCGGCGCATGGCATTGAGGCGGCGGTTGATGGTGGCGGGCTTCAGGCCCTGGCGCACCATGTAGCCCTGGAAGTCGCGGATGTCACGCGGATCCGCGGCGGTGAGGGCCTGCCCGCCCGTGGTCTGGTCATACCATTTGGCCCAGGCCCGCAGGTCCTGACCATAGGCCCGTAGGGTGTGGGGGCTCACGCCCTCGGCTTCCAGGTCGATGAGGAAGAGGGGGATGGGATCATCTGTCATGTTGTCTCTGAAATGATTTTGTAAAAGTTATCTTGCGAGTTTTTCCGGGCTTAGCTCCCGATTTTTCATGGGTTATCATACCAGTTTTGAGTTAATCTATCAAGATAATGTATCTTATCAAGAGAGATTTTGAGACGACGGTATTGTCGAGGCTACCGCCAACGGCGCTGTCAAGACTTTTTGACACAAGGGGGCGGGATTGGTATGATTGTACCGATTGCTACGTATCATTTCTCGAACACGCTCAGCGCTGGGTAAAATTTGTGATTTTCGTCTGCAATACGCTGTTCATTGCTGTGCAAAGAAACATGGACGAGGTGTTGTTATCTGGTCCAAATGAAAACGCGGGGTGCGATGGATAATTCCCTGGCAGGCCCTCTGCCCGAACCCGGGCAATTGGTGCAGGTGCGACAGCGGCGCTATGTCGTCAC
>JALSPL010000271.1 GCA_026985975.1 Anaerolineae bacterium
ACTCCCTCGGGACCTTCGCCACCGCCACCGCATTCATCTGGTGGGCGTTGGCGGCACAGGCCTCGCGCCCATCGCCAAAGTGTTGCTGCAGTTGGGTTTTCAGATCAGCGGCAGCGATCGGGAAAGCAACGAACGCACGGAAATCCTGCAAGCGCTGGGCGCCCGCATCTTCGCGGGGCATGATGCAGCGCATTTGCTCAGCGACGCCGTCCCCCAACAGCCCGATCTCGTCCTCATTTCCTCGGCCGTGCCCGCCAAAAATCCCGAAGTGCAGCAGGCCCGCGCCTGGGAGATCCCCGTGGTCAAACGCAACGACATCCTGGGCCCATTGACAGCAAGTCGGCAGGTCATCGCCGTGGCCGGCGCCCACGGCAAGACCACCACCACCGCCATGATCGCCCACATCCTCACCCGGGCGGGACGGCGCCCGGGCTACATCATCGGCAGCGAAATCCCGGAACTGGGATTCAGCGATGCTGGCGATGAGCCGCTGTTCATTATCGAAGCGGATGAATATGATTACATGTTCCTGGGCCTGCAACCCTGGCGGCTGGTCATCACCAACCTGGAGTGGGATCATCCCGACATGTTTCCCACGCCCGAAAGTTACCAGGACGCGTTCCGCCGCCTGTTGGCGCAGGTGCGTCCAGAGGGAAACGTCATCTATTGCCGCAACGACCGCACGCTGCGGCTGTGGGCGCGAGAAGGCTTGCTGGCGAACGGGCGCAGTTACGGCAGTTTCCAAGGAGCGGACGTTCGGGCCGAGGACATCGATCTGGGGCCGGAAGGCGCCCGCTACCGGCTCATCGCCCCCCAGGGCAATTTCCCCGTCCGCCTTTCTATTCCAGGCGTTCACAATATACTGAACAGCATGGCGGCATTGCTGGCTGCCGAGGCGGCGGGCCTGCCCCTGGCCGAGGGCGTGGCGCACATCGCCAGTTATCAGGGCGCGGCCAGACGCTTCGAACGCAAGGGAGAAGTCGCGGGCGTGCTGATCATCGACGACTACGCCCATCACCCCGCCGAAATTCGCAGCACCCTGCAAGCGGCCCGCTCGGCTTATCCCGATCGCGAGATATGGGCTGTTTATCAACCCCACACCTATAGCCGCACCCGCACCTTTCTGGATCAATTCAACGGCGCTTTCAGCTTCGCTGATCATCTCATTGTCACCGACATCTACGCCGCCCGCGAAGCGCCCGATCCCGGCATCACCCCCGAACTGGTGGTGGCGGCCAGTCATCACGAGCAGGCCCTCGCCATCCACGGGTTGGAGGAGGCCACAGATTACCTGTTGAAGGCGCTGCGCCCCGGCAGCATGGTGATCATTCTCAGTGCGGGCACAGCCACCCGGCTGGGCCCCATGCTGCTGGAAGGGCTAGCCTGACCGATGCCAACGCTCCCACCTCCCGCCTGGCTACCCCAACTGGACGCACTGAGTCGCGGCGGCGTGCTGCAACAGACGCCTCTGGCCGCCTACACCAGTTTCCACATCGGCGGCCCGGCGGACTATCTGGCCATCATCAATCGGCCAGAGAAACTGCTGGCGGCGCTGAACTTGCTGCACCGCGCCGAAGCGCCCTTTCTGCTGCTGGGCGGCGGCACCAACATCCTCATCAGCGATGCAGGCGTTTCCGGACTGGTGATCCTCAACCAATGCAAAACGATAAGCTGGCCCGAACATTCACAACAAAACGAACAAACCACCATCCTGGTTGAAGTGGACGCGGGAGCGCCGCTGGCGGGCTTCGCCCGCGAGAGCGTCAATCGCGGGCTGGCGGGCCTGAGCTGGGCTGTCAGCATTCCCGGTTCGGTGGGCGGCGCCATCATCGGCAACGCCGGGGCGCACGGCGGCGATATCGCCAGTGCGCTGCACAGCGTGCGCTGGTGGCGCTCGGGCCGGGTGGAGACGCTGCCAGCCCGGGAGTTGTCGTTGGGCTATCGTAGCAGCCGCCTGAAGAGCCAGAAGACGGGAGAAGAGGCCCCCATCATCCTCTCCGCCGTCTTCCGCCTGCGGCCCGACGTCGACAAGCAGGCCGCTGCCCGGGCCGCTGCCGCCATCCGGCATCGCCGCCGCACCCAGCCCGCGGGCAAAAGCGCAGGCTCCATCTTCAAAAACCCGCCCGGCGATTACGCTGGCCGCTTGATCGAGGCCGCGGGACTGAAAGGCCGTTGCGCAGGCGCAGCCTGCATCAGCGAGAAACACGCCAATTTCATCATCAACCGCGGCGGCGCCACGGCCGCCGATGTCATGACGCTGATCAATCTGGCCCGAAACGAAGTGTGGAAGCGCTTCGGCATCCTGCTGGAACCGGAGATCCTGTTCATCGGCGACTGGCGTCAGGGCCCGGCGCTGGTCGATCCTCGGCGCTGATGATCTCATGCAAAGGCGCCAAGGAATATCAGTATTCAGTAATCAGGTAATGGATCGACTGAAAAAAGATTGATCTCACGCAAAGTCACAAAGCCGCAAAGAAAAATACCAGGATTTCGCCAAGAAAAATCGGCTGAAACCCCATCATCTTTGCTGTTTTCTCTGCCGCCGCTGTTGATTCCGGCCTTTTTTCAGGAGAGCCAGTAATCAGTTTACATCAGTGGCGGCGCCACGGGCGCTTGCCCGCCGCCACCAATGAAACTTCCGTTCGTATCATTCTGAGTAGTCCCACAGCGCGCGGGCGCTGCTCAAAATGGAAGAACCTTCGTCAAGTTCGAACAACGTCACATCCTCGGCGATTCGTTCCTTGCTACGTCATTCCGACGACCGCAGGGAGGAGGAATCCAGCCGACAGGCGCTTCGCTGGATTCCTTTCGGCTGCGCTCAGGACACGCCTCAGTCGCTTCGCTTCTTCGGAATGACGTAACATAGCGAGCGTCTAAAAATTATCTCCCTTTCTCCAATTCAACACACTTACCTACGTCATGTCGAAGCGAAGCGAGACATCCCCTTGTGGAAGGGTAGACGCCTGCAACCGGGGAGATTTCTCCTCGC
>JALSPL010000272.1 GCA_026985975.1 Anaerolineae bacterium
CCCAGACTATCCATCACCCGCTGCCACAGAGGCTGAGTCGCCAGATCCGCCACATCCAGAATGCCCGCATACAGGCCGTCATCCAGATCGCTGGTGTTCCAGGCCAGCTCGTCGGCGATATTGGCCAATTGGCACTCCAGCGTGCCCGCCAGCTCCGGCTCATAGCCTTCGGCGTTGATGACATCATAGTCGGTGTCATGCTTGACCAGCCCCTCACGCACTTCATAACTCAGGTTCAGGCCCGGAAAATCGGGGTAGCGCCGCTCAAGTTTCTCCACAATGCGCATGGTCTGACGCTGATGATCGAAACCGCCATGGCCCTGCATGAGATGGTTGAGAATATGCTCCCCGGTGTGTCCAAACGGAGGATGGCCCAGATCGTGCGCCAGACAGACGGCCTCGGTCAGCTCCTCGTTGGCTCCCAGCGCACGGGCCAGGGTGCGTCCGAGCTGCGCCACTTCCATGGTGTGCGTCAGCCGGTTGCGATAATGATCCCCCTCATGATAAACGAACACCTGGGTTTTATAGGCCAGACGCCGAAAAGCGGTGGTGTGCACAATGCGATCCCGATCCTTTTGATACACGGTGCGATAATCAGCCTCTTCATCTTCATACACCCGTCCCCGGGTATCGGCGCTTTTCATGCCCCAGGGAGCCAGAAAATTCCGTTCCCGTTCTTCGAGAGATGCTCGTGAAATCATGTCCGCCTCCAGCTTCAACGGGTGAACCTACTCGGTAAGATAATCTCGTAATTTACGGCTGCGCTGGGGATGGCGCAGTTTGCGTAGAGCTTTGGCTTCGATCTGGCGGATGCGCTCGCGGGTGACGCCGAATTCGTTCCCCACCTCCTCCAGGGTGCGATTGCGGCCATCGACAAGCCCGAAACGCATCTCCAACACCTTGCGCTCGCGTTCGTTCAGTTCCTCCAGAATCTCCTCCACCTGCTCGCGCAAGAGTTGTTGCGTGGCAGCGTTCGCCGGTTCCGGCGCGCTCTCATCCTTGATGAAGTCGCCCAAAAAGCTGTTCTCCTCATTGCCCACCGGCGTCTCCAAAGACATCGGCTCCTGAGCCATGCGGATGATATTGCGCACCTTGGCCGTGGCCCGGCGCAGCGCCCGCTTCTGGGTGGCGTTCAGGGGCTTGCCTTCGGCCAGGGCTTTGCGGATGGCCTCGCGCTCCTCCTCCGGCTCGATGAAATCCATCTCCACCGCCACCTCTTCGGGCGTGGGATCGCGCCCCAGTTTCTGCGTGAGATCGCGCTGCGTGCGCATCACCCGGTTGATGCTCTCGACCATGTGCACGGGGATGCGGATGGTGCGGGCCTGATCGGCGATGGCCCGCATGATGGCCTGACGAATCCACCAGGTGGCGTAAGTGCTGAACTTGAAACCGCGGGTGTGATCGAATTTCTGCACCGCCCGCAGCAAGCCCAAATTCCCCTCCTGGATCAAATCCAGCAGGCTCATGCCGCGGCCCACATAGCGCTTGGCCACGCTCACCACCAGACGCAGATTGCTCTGCACCAGCTCTCGCTCCGCCTTTTTGCCATCGAAGAGCAGCGCTTCGATCCGCTGGCGCTCTTCATCGGGCAGCGTCGCCAGATACGCCTCGGGCGATACATCCGCCTCTTTGGCGCGCTCGGTCAGCTCGGCGCGGGCCTCCTGCCCGGCGCGGATACGCTTGGCGATAGACACCTCCTGCTCCTGCGTCAGCAACGGATGCCGACCGATCTCCTGCAAGTATTGGCGAATCGGATCGCTGACGCCGCCGGTGTCCTCCAGGATTTTGGTGACGGGCATCTTGTATTCAGCCTCGACCTCAGCCTCCAGAGTTTCGTCACGATCGATGGCCGGTAAAACCAGATCACTCTCCTCCTCCACGGGCAGCTCTAACACGGGGATATCGGGCGCAGCCTCCGGATCAACGACATCTTCGACCAGTTCCAGCGGCAAAATCGCATCAGCCACATCTAAAATGACGCCGTCATCATCCGCAGACGCCAGAACCGGCGCATCGGTCAGGACGCGTTCATCTTCGCTATTTTCAGTTGGGGAAGATCTACGAAAAGACGTCGAACTCATAGGGGAGAGGGCAAACTCTTTGCAAGAAAACTGGCGGGCAGAAAATGATGGCTCTGTTTCGCCGCCTTCGGGAGGTGGACGCCTGGATTCTGGCTTCGCCGAGAGGTTTTCGTCCCCCCTCGAAAATGAATGAACGCCACGAAATCCAGTTGAGCCAGGACTATTTTGTCGCGTAAACTGTGCGATGGTTGCTGACCCATCGCGCCGCCTGAGAATAATGGACCATGGCGATTTCCAGATTTCTGCGTTCGATCAACAATTTCTGAAAACGCTCTGAAAGGCTGCGCAACTCATCAGAATCAGAAGTTTCGGCCATCGAAATCTCCAACTGACGCTGCGTCTCGCGGTTGCGGTCCAATCTCAAGCGGATAAGGTTGGTGACAACATCTCTCTGTAGGTGATGAAACTGGATGTGCTTTGGTTTCTCTGCTTCGAAATGACGGGCGTAATCCCACAAGAACAAAAAATGTTCATAAATGTGAGAATCCTGATCCGCCATGTGACTGGCAAAATCGCCATCAGGGCTTTCAAAGCGGAAATCATCCAGCAATTCAAAGATCGTGCGGTTGATGAAATGGTTGAAATCTTCGACATACAGCGGTTCGATTTCCAGTTGGGCCAGTTCGTCATCCAGCCAGGGCAGCAGGGACTCGTGATGAAGAAGGATCAGGCCCAACACATGCTCCTCGGGGCCGATGACGGGGGGCGGCGTCCGGGATACGGGCGGCGACGTCGGATCGGGCCCGACGGGAGGCGTTTCGCTCAGCGGCTCGTCCGTCCACAGGGGCGGCTCTTCATCGCTACTCAGCGGCGCTTCAGGAGGCGGTTCATCCGGCCCGGATGGCGGGGCGGGGGCGACGTCGGGCGGGGGCTGAACCGGCGCTCGCTTGCGGGGGGGGCGCTGGCGGCGCTGGTTGCGCTCGAATTGCCTGAGCGCCTCCTCGACATCGCTCTCCCGGGCCCTGACCAGGCCCGCAACTTTGCCGATGTAATGACGGCGCTGGATGGGGTCGCCGATCTTGCTGAGGGTGGGCAGAATCTCCTGCACAAACTGCGACTTGCCCGCAACTGTGGTGAGATCGAGGCGCCGGGCTGTTTGCCGGAGTGTATAGTCTACCACGGGAACAGCGTTCTCGATAAGCGCCCGCCACTGCTCCGGGTCCTGACGCAGCACGTCATCGGGGTCCATTCCCTCGGGCATGATGGCGACGCCCACATCGGCCATCATCCTTTTCTCTGTGCGGAAGCCGCGAGAGGTGGGGGTGAGAACGCCGCGGGCCGAGAGCGTCTCCTGCACCATCTGCACGCCGCGCCAGGTGGCCCGCGCCCCGGCCGCGTCCGCGTCCAGCGCAAAGACGAAGTTACGGGAATAGCGGCTGAGGATTTTGATCTGCTGCGGGGTGATGGAGGTGCCCATGGCCGCCACCACGTTCCTGAATCCATGCTGATGAGCGCTGATCACATCCATGTAGCCCTCCACCAGCACCACCTGATCTTTGGCCCGGATAGCCCGTTTTGCCATATCCAGGGCAAAGATCACCTGGCTTTTATCGAAAATGGGCGTCTGCGGCGAATTGAGATATTTGGGCTCGCCTTCGCCCAGAATGCGGCCGCCAAAAGCAATCACCCGGCCCTGGGCGTCGCGAATGGGGATGATCAGGCGGTTGCGGAAGCGATCGTAAGCGCCGCCCGCATCCCGCTGGATGGCCAGCCCGGCCTTGATGATCTCCTCCAACGAGAAGCCCTTGCCCTTGAGCCAGGCGATGAGATGCTCCCAACCATCTCGGGCGTAGCCCAACTGGAAATTCTCGATGGTTTCCTGGCTGATCTGACGCCGTTCCAGGTACTCGCGGGCGCGTTGCCCTTCCTGGCTGGCCAGAAGCTGGCTCTGAAACCAGGATGTGGCCTGGGCGTGGAGCTCGCGCAGACGCTGGAGCGCGTCCCGCACCTCGGGCCGGGGCTCAGCCAGTTGCACGCCCGCCTCTTTGGCCAGCATCCGTAGCACATCCGCAAAAGGAAGGTTCTCTCGCTTTTCGACAAAGGTGAAGATATCGCCGCCCGCGCCGCAGCCAAAGCACTTCCAGGTGCCGGTTTGCGGAAAGACATGGAACGAGGGCGTCTTCTCGGAATGAAAGGGGCACAGGCCCTTGTAGCTGGCGCCCGATTTTTTCAGAGGCACATAACGCCCGACTACTGTCACCACATCCAGCCTGTCTTTGATTTCCTGGATAACAGAATTATGGGACATGATTCGAGGAGGATGCAAATGGGAAGGATATCACACCTCTATTTTACACCATCCCCGGCGATTCGGGTACATCGTGACGACAGGGGACGCGTTTCAAAATGCGTCAGGTTCCCCCTTCTCGCCTCATTTGTGCTATTATCACATCATTCATTTTGGAGGAAGGATTTTGTCTCTGGTCAAAGCGCACGATCCTGTTTTACTCATCAGCGAAGAAGGCAAACGTTATCTTGTTTTCGTCCAGCCCGATGACGCCTGGTACACCAATCGCGGGCGGCTGCCCTACAACGACATCATCGATCAGCCTTATGGGCGGGTGGTGGAAAGTCACCTGGGCCAGAAGTTTCTGATCCTGCGCCCCACCACCTCCGATCTCATCCAATATCTCAAGCGGGCCACGCAGATCGTCTATCCCAAAGACGCGGCCCGGCTGGTGATGGAGCTGGATTTGCGGGATGGCAAACGGATCATCGAGGCGGGCACGGGCAGCGGCGGCCTCACCCTGGCCTTCGCCCGGGCCGTGGCTCCTTCCGGGCATGTCTACAGCTACGAAGTGCGGCCCGAGCATCAGCGCGTAGCCCGCCGCAATCTCGAAAAACTGAAGCTGCTGCCCTATGTCGATCTCATCTTGCGAGATGCGGCCGAGGGTTTTGATCAGACGGACGTGGACGCGGTTTTTCTGGACGCCCGCGCAGCGGCCCGTTACATCCCCCAGGCCGAAGCCGCGCTGACCGAGAGCGGCATCTTTGCCGCGTTGCAACCCACCGTGGGACAGGTCAGCGATGTGCTGCGGGCGCTGGAGGCGGGGAATTTCGTAGAAATCCGGGTGGAGGAGATCTTCATCCGACCCTGGAAGCCCGTGCCCGACCGTTTGCGTCCCGCCGACCGCATGATCGCGCACACCGGCTATCTCATCTTCGCCCGCAAAATCGACGCCCGCTACCGCCGTTTCTGGATGGACAAGCGGGATCGCAAGCGGGCGGTGCAATTTGGCGGCAAATCCAAAAATATCCCTCCCCTCAAAGGCGGCGTTTGATCATGACGAAAATCGATATGCCGGGCGGCTTCTTCAGCTACCGCGGCAGCATTCACAACCACAGCACTTACAGCGACGGCACAGGCAGTTTCGAGGAAGTGGTGCAGGCCGCAGCCGACGCCGGCCTGGATTACTTCATCCTCACCGACCACAACCAGTTGGTGGATCAATCGTTGCAGGGCTGGCGCTCGGGCGTGCTCACCCTCATCGACATCGAAGTCAACGACATGGCGCTGATCCCCGAGCGCAATCATCTGCTGACGCTGGATGTGAATGAGGACATGACGCCCTTCGCTCCTGATCCGCAAGGGCTCATCGACGCCGTGCGGGAGCGGGGCGGGCTCGCGTTTCTGGCCCATCCCATCGATCTGCCGGGCCCCATCATCAAAGACATCTACCCCTGGACCGAATGGGATATCGAGGGTTTCACCGGCGTGGAGCTATGGAATTTCATGTCGGAGTTCCGGGTGCACGCCACCAGCAAGCCCGTAGCCCTGATCATGGCCTATTTCCCGCAATGGTTCACCACCGGGCCCTATCCCGAGATGCTGGCCAAATGGGATGAGCTGTTGCAGCAGCATCCCACCGCGGCCATCGGCGGGCCCGACGCCCACGCCCAGATTTACAACATCGGCCCCATCAAACGCCGCTTTTTGCCATACGCTTATTGTTTTCGGGCCGTGAATACCCACATCATCACGCCCGAGCCCTTCTCGCACGACTTCGCGCACGACCAGCGGCTGGTGTATGAGGCGCTGGGCGCGGCCCGGGCCTGGATCGGCTACGATCTGCTGCATCCCACCGAGGGCTTCAGTTACATCGGTGAGACCGAAAAGCGCGTGGCGCAGATGGGCGAGAGCGTCGCCCTGGCCGATAAGCCGACGCTGAGAATCGAAACGCCCGCCCCGGCCCACATCAAGCTCATCCGGGCGGGATCGGGCGTGGCGGCTGAATCCAAAGGACGCACTCTTTCCTTCCAGCCTGCTCAACCGGGCGCGTATCGGGTGGAGGTGTGGAAGAAATGGTGGTTCAAACCGCGCGGATGGATTTTCTCCAATCCGATTTATATCCGATAAGCGCCCGTTATCGCCTGCATCGCCGACTTTCTAAACTTTCACCAACCTCCCATTCATCTTAAATTCATTTTCCCCTGCTATACTATCAGTGTAAAGAAGCAGGGCGCAAGAAAAAGCCCTAAGGAATGCGGTGGTTCCTCCTTTCAAGCTCCTTTCCTCCTCTCTCTGAGACCCCGGCCAACCCCTCTGGCCGGGGTCTTTTGTTTGGGGTTAACATGATCTATATCAGCGTCGGCAAGTTGGGGAGATGCTATAATAATGGTCACTTATGCTTATGTCTTGGAAAATGAATAACAGTGAGAAAGCGCTCATTGATGCACCAGAGAGAAGAAGCCTCCGGGCGAGGCCTATTTTTCGCGCCCCGATTTTGACAATGCTCGACAAGCCAATGCTATAATGCTTACATTTGGCGGCGCTTTTCAAGTCCATCTTCGGCAGTCATTTTTTATTTCTTCCAGTCCAATTCCACATTCATTCCAAGTTGTTTCCCAAAGAGAGGCACTATGCAAAACTCCGATGTAATTACCCATGATGTTATCGTTGTTGGGGCCGGTCTGGCAGGGACCTGGGCAGCGATGACCGCTGCGGAAAATGGCGTCAAGGATGTCGCAGTGTTATCCAAGATCCATCCTTTGCGCTCCCACAGCGGCGCGGCTCAGGGAGGCATTGCCGCGGTTCTCAATAATGTGCGCCCGGTAGCAGGCACAGGCCCGCGCGGCCCGCTGGAGCAAATCCCGCCGGGCGACGATCCCGTCGATAGTTTTGATCTTCACATGTTCGACACCATCAAGGGCTCGGACTGGCTGGGCGATCAGGACGCCATCGAAATTATGGTCAAAGACGCCCCCGACGTGGTGATCCAGTATGAGCACATGGGGTGTGTGTTCAGCCGCACCAAAGATGGCCGCATCAATCAGCGCCGGTTTGGCGGCCACAGCGCTCCCCGCGCCAATTTCTCGGCTGACCGCACAGGCCACGTGCTCCTGCACACCATCCATGAGCAGGCCTTATTCCATAATGTCCATTTTTACGCCGAATGGTATGTGATGGACCTGATTATCGAAGAGAATATCGTGCGCGGCGTCGTGGCCATCAATGTGCTCACCGGCGATATCAAGATGCTGCGGGCCAAAGCGGTGATGTTCGGCACCGGCGGTTATGGTCAGGCCTACAAGGTCACCTCCAACGCCTACGCCAACACCGGCGACGGCGTGGCCCTGGCCTACAATGCCGGCGCGCCGCTAATGGACATGGAATTCGTGCAGTTCCATCCCACGGGCCTTTATCGCCACGGCTTTTTGATGACGGAAGCCTGCCGCGGCGAGGGCGGTTATCTCATCAACAAACTGGGCGAGCGCTTTATGGAAAAATATGCGCCCGACAAGATGGAGCTGGCTCCCCGCGACCTGGTCAGCCGCTCCGAGCAGATCGAGATCAACGAGGGCCGCGGCGTCATGGAAGACGGCCAGGGCATTTTCCTGGATATGCGCCATCTGGGCAGGGAGAAAATCCTGGAACGCCTGCCCGAGGTGCGAGACCTGGCCATCGCCTTCGCCCATGTCGATCCCATCGAAGAGCCGGTGCCCATTCAACCCACGGCCCATTACAGCATGGGCGGCATCCCCACCACAGTGGATGGCGAAGTGCTGGCCAACGCCAATGGCGATCTCATCACCGGCTTTTACGCTGCGGGCGAAGTCTCCTGCGTCAGCGTGCACGGGGCCAACCGCCTGGGCACCAACAGCCTGCTGGAAGCCTCGGTCTTTGGCCGTCGCGCCGGGCGGGCCATCGCCGAATTCATCAAGGGCGGCGCCAAATTGCATCCCGTCCCCGGCGATCCCGCCGAAAAGAACCGCAAAATGGTGCAGCAACTCTTCGATAATGACGGTTCGGAACTGGTGGAAGACATCGTCCAGGACCTAAAAATGACGATGACCAACAAAGTTGGCATTTTCCGGGACGAAGAGGGACTCAAATCGGCCCTGGATGACATTCACAAATTGCAGGAGCGTTTCAAGAATATCCGCGTCATGGATAAAAGCAAACGCTTCAACACCAATCTTTCGATGACGCTGGAAGCCAGTCATCTCCTCACCTTCAGCGAACTCATCGCTGCCGGCGCCCTGAACCGCCAGGAGAGCCGGGGAGCTCATTCCCGCACCGATTTTCCCAAGCGGGATGACGAAAATTGGCTGAAACACACCATGGCCCACAAAGACGAAGATGGTCGGCCCAAGTTCAGCTACAAAGACGTCACCCTCTACTGGGATCGCTTCCCGCCGCAAGAACGCAAGTATTAATATGAAATGTCAACCGTAACGGGCGGGGGGATTCCATCGTCCTCACGCCTTACGGCTTCATTATCGAGGAGTCATGAAAACATGTCCAACAACGATACTCAACGCACCGTAACCGTCAGAATCCAGCGCTTTAATCCTGATGTCGACAAAAAGCCGCACATGCAAGACTATCAGGTGAAAATGTGGCCGGGCATGACGATTTTGGATGCGCTGCACGAGATTAAGACCCACCAGGATGGCTCGGTCACCTATCGCCGCTCCTGCCGCCACGGCATCTGCGGCAGTTGCGCCATGCACATCAACGGGCGCAACACGCTGGCCTGCAAGACGCCCATCATCAACGAAGTCAAGAAAAACAACACCGTCACCATCGGCCCGCTGCCCTACCTGCCCGTCATCAAAGACATGGTGGTGGATCGCACCAGCTTCTGGGAGCAATATCTGCGGGTGAAGCCGTGGTTGATTCCCCCGGACGACATCCCCGAGAGAGAATTCCGCATGAGTCAGGAAGAGGTGGATGCGCTGCATGACGCCGAAGCCTGCATCATGTGCGGCGCCTGCTATTCCTCCTGTGCGGTCATTGGCCTGAACAAAAAATATCTCGGGCCCCACGCTCTGCTGAAAGCCTTCCTGCGGGTGCTGGATCCCCGGGACACGGCTCCGGGCGAACGCCTGGAAATCGTGAGTCAGGCCGACGGCGTGGCCCGCTGCCACACCATCTTCAACTGCATCGACGCCTGTCCCAAAGGCCTCAATCCCACCCAAGCCATTGAGACGCTGCGCAAGCTGGCCCAGAAACGCCAGAAGTATGAAGAAGCCAAGGCCGAACGGCAAAAGCATCTCAATGAACCGATCCCGTCCTAAGATGACCTGCTCAGGAACCCGGCTGAATCGGATGCAAACAAGCCTTCTTCCGGTAGCAAAGCCGGAGCCCTGGTTCCAAATAAGGAGAATTTGATCACATGTACACATCCACAGGTTTCATCAGTTGGCTGCTTCGTCGCATCTCCGGCCTGGCGCTGGTGCTGTATCTTTTCATGCATTTATGGGTGATTGGCGCGGCCAACAGCGGCGTCCAGGTGTTCAACGACCGCCTCAACGCGGTGCAGACGCCGCTCTTCAAGCTGTTCGAGGTCGCATTGCTGGCCGCCGTGGTCTATCACGCCCTCGATGGCATTCGGCTGTTGCTCATCCATTATTTCGACCTGACCGAGTACCGTAAAAGTCTCTTTTGGGCCGTCATTATCCTGTCCGCCATTATCACCATCGTCGGCGGCGGAGCCATTCTGGTTATCGCATTCACTGGCGGATGACAACAAGAAGCAGTAGCCGCATCATTGACGCCTCATTCCTCAACTTCGATTCTAACCGGATTTTATCTGGAGGCAACTAATGCTCACATTCAAATTACAGCGCTGGAGCGCCATCGCCCTTCTGGTTTTTCTGACTATCCACATGATCTTCATGCACTACGTGCCGCCCTTCCACATCAGCTTCGATGTCGTCCAGGCCCGTTTGAGCACCCCCACCTGGAAGATCATCGACATTCTGTTCTTGTTCTCGGTGCTGGTTCACGCCATGGCGGGCTCCTACCAGGTCATCACCGACTTCGAGAGCGCTTTCAATTATCGCAAAGCGCTCGCCTGGGCGTCTGTCATTATTGTCATCCTCGCTTTTGTCTACGGCGCCAAAACCATCTGGGCTTTCCAACTCTAATTTTCGCCCAAACGCTATCAGCCATCAATCATTTGATGACAAACGGCCAATCTCCGCGCGGAGGTTGGCCGTTTGCGTCCTACAAGAAGACGTTTGAGCGGTGATTATCCATACTGGACACTGGCGTTTTTTGCTTTGAACGCAATTTCACTCGGATTGTTACTGATAATCTCTTCCCGGGAGACGAAAATGGAGGAATGTAGACGAAAAGTGACGATTCTTTTTCGTCAATCTTCGTCCTTTGGTCTATTTTCGTCAGATCATTGGATATGATGCGTACGAATCCAGGCGCAATTTCATTTTCGCCAGACTCCAGCCCCATAGCTTGATGACAGGGTCCGCTTGCCACTGTTCCACCAGACTTTCAAGGTCTGCGAGACCTTGAAAGTCTTTTGACGACGCCCCCCAATTTTAGTCCGCACCCCCTCTCTCATCAATCCATTGACACGGTTTTGGGCCTGTGCTATAGTGTGGGCGACGGGCCGTTACTGACGAGCATTCGTCTTCAATCCATATTCATAACACCCCTTGGCGTCATTATCGTTGCGCGTTATCATTGATTTATGATAAAGAGCTTCGCAGACAAAGAAACTGAAAAACTGTTCAGACGTCAGCCATCACGCAAACTTCCTGAGGATATCCAACGCGCTGCACGCCGGAAACTGGAAATTATTGACGGGGCGGATGTCTTACAGGATTTGCGAGTTCCTCCGGGCAATCGGCTTGAGAAACTGTCCGGAGCCAGAAAAGGACAACACAGTATCCGGATCAATGAACAGTGGCGTATTTGTTTCGTCTGGCGAAGTGGCGACGCATACGATGTTGCGATAGTAGATTATCATAAAGGTTAAAAAATGAGTGACGACAAATTACTTCCCCCCATCCATCCCGGAGAAATCCTGCTTGAGGAATTCTTGAAGCCAATGGGAATTAGTCAATATCGTTTGGCGAAAGACATCAGCGTGCCTCCGCGCCGTATCAATGAAATTGTGCATGGTAAACGTTCAATTTCACCAGATACAGCCCTGAGGCTATCGCGCTACTTTGGCCTATCAGAGCGGTTCTGGATAAACCTCCAGGCCCGCTATGATCTTGAAGTTGAGAAAGACAAGCTGAAAAACAGGCTGAGAAAAGAAGTTCACGTTTACGTCCCTGTACAGTAAAGAGCAGATTATTTTTTGCTCCATCGGAAAAAATTGGCCCAACCGTGCGTGCAGCGGATAGCGGCTTCGCCGCTCACTAAAGCGGCGCGGTTTTGCTAACAGTGGTAGCGGTTTGTGCAGAGTTTTTTTCTATTACACCGCC
>JALSPL010000273.1 GCA_026985975.1 Anaerolineae bacterium
CGGCCGCGGCCATGTGGGCGGCGGTGGTCAACCGCGCCCAGGCTGCGCTCATGGCCCCCACCGAGATTCTGGCCGAGCAGCACGCCCGCAAGCTGAGCGAGCTATTCGGGCAATTGGTGAATCCGCACAGCGGCTGGCCCGTGCGGGTGGCCTTGCTCACCGGCAGCGTGCTGGGCAAGAAAAGGGAGGCGCTGCTGGCCGCCCTGGCCGCGGGCGAAATCGACATCCTCATCGGCACCCACGCCCTCATCCAGGGCGGCGTCATCTTTAACGATCTGGCCATGGTGGTGGTGGATGAACAGCACCGCTTTGGCGTGGCGCAGCGGGCGGCGCTACGAGAAAAAGGCCCGGCCCTGAACGCACCCGACAGCCCCGCCGCCGGCAAAACGCCCCACACACTGGTCATGTCGGCCACGCCCATCCCCCGCACCCTGGCTCTCACCATCTACGGCGATATGGATGTGGGCGTCATCGACGAACTGCCGCCGGGCCGTCAGCCCATCGAGACCTACTGGGTGACGCCCGACAAGCGCCCGCGCATCTACGCCTTCATCCGCAAGCAGGCGCAGGAGGGTCGCCAGACCTTCATCGTCTACTCACTGGTCAACGAGAGCGACCGGCTGGAGGATGTGGGCGCGGCCGTGGCCGAACACAAGCGTCTGCAAAGCAAAGTCTTTCCCGATCTGCGGGTGGGCCTGCTGCACGGCCAGATGACAGGCAAAGAGAAGGACGCCACGATGCGGGCCTTTGCCGCGGGCGAGTTCGACGTGCTGGTGAGCACCGCGGTGGTGGAGGTGGGCATCGACATCCCCAACGCCAGCCTCATGGTCATCGAAAATGCAGACCGCTTCGGGCTGTCGCAATTGCATCAGTTTCGGGGACGGGTGGGACGCGGGCCCTATCAGTCCTACTGCATCCTCATCGCCCAGCCCAAAAGCGCTGCGGGCGCAGAGCGAATGCGGGCCATGGCCCGAACCCAGGACGGTTTCGAGCTGGCGGAGATCGACATGAGGATGCGCGGACCGGGCGAATTCTTCGGCACGCAGCAAAGCGGCCTGCCCGATCTGCGGCTGGCTCGGCTCAGCGATACGCGGCTGCTGGCCCTGGCCCGGCAGGAGGCCCAGACCATCCTCGACGCCGACCCCGATCTCGCTGATCCCGAACATCGGCTTCTGGCCCAACGCACCGCGGCCATCTTCCAGAAGGAGATGGATTTATCGTGATAAAAAACCGCGCCGGAAATCCGACGCGGTTGGGGTGACAGAAGACGGGAGGGAGCGGCGTTACAGCAGATCCTGCACCACCGATTTTTCCTTGAGCAGTTCCTCGGCGGTGATGCGCATCTTTTCGGCGATCTCGTCGTTGATATCCAGACCTTCGACGATCTGCCAGGCGCCATCGCCGGGGTGCGTGACCGGCACGGAGTACATGACGCCCTCGGGGATGCCGTAATGCTTGCCATCGCTGTACACCGAAAGCACAACCCAGTCGCCCTTGGGGGAGCCCAGGGCCCAGTCGTGCACGGCGTCGATAGCGGCGTTGGCCGCGGAGGCGGCGGAGGAAGCGCCGCGGGCCTTGATGATGGCGCCGCCGCGGCGAGCCACAGTGGGAATGAACTCTTTCTTGTACCAGCGCTTGCCCACGGCGTTGATGGCTTTTTTGCGGCCAATGCGGGCGTGGTAGATGTCGGGCACCATGGTGCTGGAGTGATTGCCCCAGATGATGACCCGCTTGACCTCGCCGACATTGACGCCCACTTTCTTGGCCAACTGGTTCTTGGCCCGATTGTAATCCAGCCGGGTCATGGCCGCGAAGCGGTCCTTGGGCACGTCGGGGGCGTTGCTGGCCAGGATCAACGCATTGGTGTTGGCGGGATTGCCCACAACCAGCGCCCGGAAGTCATCGGCCGCCACCGCGTTGATGGCCTTGCCCTGGCCCACAAAGATGGGGCCGTTCTTGCCGATGAGATCGGCGCGTTCCATGCCCGCCTTGCGAGGGAAGGCGCCCACCAAAAATCCCCAATTGGCGCCATCAAATCCGACCTTGGCGTCATCGGTCAAGACCATATCCTCCAGAAGCGGAAAGGCGCAATCTTCCAACTCCATGGCGGTGCCTTCCAGGGCGCTCATGGCTGGCGTGATCTCCAGCATCTTCAGGATGATGGGCTGCTTGGGGCCAAAAACCTGGCCGCTGGCAATGCGGAAGAGCAAGCTGTAGCCAATATGGCCCGCGGCGCCGGTCACAGTTACGACGATTGGTTTGTTAGTAGTAGCCATTTTTTACGCTCCATTGCGTGAAGTAAAGAGGTTTGCGATATGTATGTTTTGAGCAAACGCCGGAAATGCCGACGCGCATTCAACAGGTTTATTGAACCGGTATCGGGGTGGGCGAACCGGCGGGAGCGGGGGTTGTCTCGCGGGGAATAGGCAGATCCAGACCGTCAGCGGCCAACACCGGAGCCAAAGCGTGGATGGCGACTTCCAACATATCCAGCGCAGGCTCGCGAGTGGTCAGCTTCTGCATAGCCAGGCCCGGCCAGATGATGAGTTTCATCAGGAAATTCTCCTGATAGCGGGTGCTAATGCGCAGCACTTCATAAGAGATGCCCGCCACCACCGGAATTAGCGCCAGCCGTGACAGCAGCCGCAGCCACCAGATATCGAATTGGAGGGGAATGAAAAGCACGATGCTGATCAGCACCACGAAGAGCAGAAAGCTGGTGCCGCAGCGCGTATGCCGCGTGGAGTATTTGGCCACATTTTCGGGCGTCATGGTTTCGCCCGCTTCGTAAGCGTTGATGGTCTTATGTTCTGCGCCATGATACATGAACACGCGACGGATATCATCGCTGCGGGCAATGAGCGCCAGATAAGCGATGAACAAAAACAATCGGAAAAAGCCTTCAAGAATGGCGCTGGCGTATTTGGAAAGGCCCAACCATGTTTCGCTGAGATGGGCGACGCCAGTGGGCAGCAGGAAGAAAAT
>JALSPL010000274.1 GCA_026985975.1 Anaerolineae bacterium
GCCCTTCACGCCCGACCTGCTCGGGCGTTTTCTTTGTCATGCGCATCCTCGCCATCGCCCCCACTGCATTTTATAACGACTACGGCTGCCATGTCCGCATTCAGGGACAATTGCACAGCCTGCAAGCGCGCGGCCACGACATCCGTCTGGTCACCTATCCCGTCGGGCGCGATGTGGACGACCTGGCCATCACCCGGGCGCCGTTGCCGGGCCTGCGTCACATCCCCGTCGGCTCCTCCCGGCGTAAAATCCTGCTGGACGCCATTCTCGTCCCCACCGCGGCCGCGGCCGCGATGCGCTTTCGGCCCGACATCATCCACGCCTATCTGCACGAAGGCGTTCTCATCGGCTGGCCCCTGGCCCGGACGCTTCGCGTCCCCCTCACCTTCGATTACCAGGGCTCCCTCACCGCCGAGATGACCGCCCACAACTTCTTGCGCCCGCACAGCGTCTGGCGCAGCCCCTTGCAGCGCCTGGAACGCTGGCTGGATCAGCGCCCGCAAGCCCTGCTGCTCTCCACCCGCCACGCCCGCAGCGCCCTCCTGGCCCGGGGCTTGCCCCCGCAGCGGCTGCACTACCTGCCCGACGCCGTAGACCCCGGCCTGTTTCATCCTCAACCGCGAGATACGGATCTGGCCCGGCAACTGGGCCTGAGGGATGAACTGCCAACCCTGGTCTACCTGGGCCTGCTGGCTCGCTACCAGGGCGTCGACATCCTCTTGCAGGCCCTCGCAAAACTGCAACGCCCCGCCCAACTGCTGCTCATGGGCTTCCCCCACATCGAACGCTACCGGCGCATGGCCGCAGACCTGGGCGTCGGCCCACGCATTCACTTCACCGGCCCCATCCCCTATCCCCGGGCTCCCCGCTACCTGGCTCTGGGCGATATCGCCATCGCTCCCAAGCTGACCACCAGCGAAGGCAGCGGCAAACTGCTGCCCTACATGAGCATGGCCCTGCCCGTCATCGCCACCGACACGCCCGCACACCGCCAATACCTGGGAGATCAAGGCGTCTACGCCGCGCCCGAGCCTGAAGCCCTGGCCCGCACCATCGAGCAAGCCCTGGCCCGATTGCCGCACCTGCGAGAGCTGGGGCGGCGCTTGCGCGACCGGGTGCAAGCCCGCTACACCTGGCGTCACACCGCCGAGCAAATGGAATCCATCCTCGAAAGCGTGCTATAATGCCCGGTATGGACGTCCCCGCCCCGACATCAGCCTCCTCCCCGGCCCGCCTGCGCCTGAGCACGCGGCAATGGCTGGAACTCATCCTGCTGGGACATCTGCTGCTGGCGCTGCTTTACAGCCTGGCGATTCCGCCCTGGGAGGCGCATGACGAATGGGCGCATTATCGCTACGCCGCCTACGTGGCCGAAAACCTGGCCCTGCCCGACCCGGGCCAGCGGCTCACCACCGAATTCGAATTCGATGAGGCCAGCCAGCCGCCGCTGTACTACATGATAGCGGCCCTGCCCATGCTGGGGGTGGATACGGCGGACGGCTACATCCCGCAGATCAACCCCTACATCAGCGGCGAAAACGCACAAACAGGCCTCAATGTGGCCGTGCACGATCCCGATATCGAGGGATTTCCCTGGCGTGGAACCCTCCTCGCCCTGCATCTGGGCCGCTTCGTCTCGATTGCGATCAGTCTGCTGGCCCTGCTGGTCACCTTCCATCTCATCCGTTTCCTCAGCCCCAGCCGCCCCGAGATCGCACTCATCGGCGCAGCCATCCAGGCCTTCGCCCCTCAATTCATCTTCCTCAGCGCCGTCATCACCAACGATATCCTGGTCATCCTGCTGGAGCCGCTGCTGTTGCTGCTCTCGTTGCGACTCATCGAAGAAGGCCCGAGACCCCGGCTCGTCCTCTACGTCTCCCTGGTCGCGGGCCTGGCGATTCTCACCAAATATCTGGCCCTGGCCGTGGCGCCCCTGGCCATCATCGCCTTCGTCTGGGGTGCGTGGCGACACCGGCGCAACGGACGCATCGCCCGCCAGCTCCTCCTCAGCTTTCTGACCTTTGTCGGCGTCATGCTCCTGACCGCTGGCGGCTGGCTGTGGCGCAATTTTCAGCTCACCGGCGTCTGGATTCCCCGAGACCCCGTCTCTCAGCAATCCCTCATCACCGGCTGGCAAAACGGCGAGGTGGACATCGATTGGTCCCTGTTGCCCCAGGCCCTGCGCAGCGGATTCCAAACCTATTGGGCCTCCTTCGGCTGGGGCAATCTCTCGCCCGATCGCTGGGTGTACGGCGTCTGGGCCGCGCTCATCCTGGCCGGATTGGCCGGGCTGGCGCTGTGGCTGCGGACTGAAGAAGCGGCCCGGGCCAGACGGCTGCTCGTCTTCCTGCTCCTCTTCATCTTCGCCGCAGTCAGCTTTCCCCTGCTGCGAGAGCTGTTGCACAACAGCGCCCATCTGCGAGGCCGCTACATCATGGCGACGCTGCCCCTGGCCGCCTGGAGCCTGGCCCAGGGTTGGGCTTATCTGACCCGGCGCTTCAGAAAATGGGCGCTTTCGGGCCTGATTTTGTGGCCTGCCGGGCTCAGTCTCTACCTCCTGTTTTTCCTGTTGATCCCCGCCTACGCCGCCCCGCCAGCGCTGACAACCCCGCCCGATCTGCCCATCCCCCTCCACGCCCGCTTCGATGACGCCGCCGAGTTGCTGGCCGCTGACGTCTGGCCCGCCGACGAAGTCCACGCCAATCAGGGGCTGGCCGTGACCCTGACCTGGCGCGTCCTCGCCCGCACCGATGTCCCCTACACCCTGATCATCCAACTGGTTGGAGCTGGAGGGCAGGTTTACGGCGACCTGTACACCTATCCCGGCCACGGCAACGCCGCCACCAATATCTGGCGGCCGGGCGTTTTTCAGGAAACCTATTGGCTGACCGTGCAGCCGGAGCTGCCCTTGCCTGCATCCGGGCATCTGCTGGTTGCGCTCTTCAACCCCGACGCCGAGCCCGCCTATCTTCCC
>JALSPL010000275.1 GCA_026985975.1 Anaerolineae bacterium
TTCGGCCAGTTGCCGCCGCCGCGACCCCTCAAAACTGAAGGGCTTGGTGACGACGCCGATGGTGAGGGCGCCGGTTTCGCGGGCCAGCCGGGCGATGACGGGCGTGGCGCCGGTGCCGGTGCCGCCTCCCAGCCCTGCTGTGATGAAGATCATATCTGCGCCTTTCAACACCTCTTTCAACTCTTCGGAAGATTCTTCGGCGGCCTGTTCACCGATTTTGGGATCGCCGCCCGAACCCAGACCTTTGGTGAGCTTGTCGCCAATGCGAACGCGAATAGGGGCTTCGGATAGCATCAACGCCTGGGCGTCGGTGTTGACCGTGATAAATTCAACGCCCTGAATGCCTTCCTGAATCATGCGATTGATCGCATTGCCGCCGCCACCGCCAACGCCGATGACTTTGATTTGAGCTAAATTTTCTACATAGGGTCGGGAGCTCATCGAATCTTCCTCCGGAAAATGGATGACGGGCATGAGAATGGGAGATGCCGCGCTGTCCTGTGTGCTGATAGACTTTTTATCAAGCCCTATCTTAACTTGAATTGGTTAAAACATCAAAATTAAATCGAGGCGGAATGGGAAATATGAAAAATTCAGCCCGGCAGCAAGTTGCGCATCCAATGGCTGAGTTTGCTCATCAGCGACGCGCCCGACGCCGCAGGCTTGGCGGCATAGGGATTATCCTTGACTGCCTGGAGCAAGAGGCCGACGCCGCAAGCATTCTCCGGCGTCAACATGGTCCTGGGAATATCGCCCAGGGAGGCGGGGGCGCCGATGCGCACCGGAATGCCCAACATGTCGCGTCCCAGAATGTCCAGTCCCGGCAGGCGGGAGCCGCCGCCTGTCAGCACCAGTCCGGCCGACAGCAGATCCCCATATCCCGAACGCGTGATCTCCCGCTGAATGAAGAGCAGCAGCTCCTCGGCTCGGGCGCTGAGGATCTCGGCGATAAATTGCCGGGAATAGGTCTTGTTGGGTCTGCCGCCAAAGCCCGGCGCATTGACCGTTTCCACCTCCGAGATGCGTTCGGGCAGCACATCGCCATAATGCGCTTTCAGTTTTTCGGCGATGGGCTGCGGGGTGTGCAGCACCGTGGCCAGATCGCTGGTGAAATGATTGCCGCCAATCTGCAAGATGGTGGTGTGCCACACCGAGCCGTTCAGATAGATGGCGATGTCGGTGGTGCCGCCGCCGATGTCGGCTATCACCACGCCCGCCTCCCGCTCTTCGGGGGTGAGCACGGCTTCGCCGCTGGCCAGCGGCTCCAGCACCAGGCTTTTGACGGCCACGCCGTTATTTTCGATGCACTTTTTGAGGTTGTTGATGGCGGTGTGGGCGCCGGTGACAAGATAGGCGTCCACTTCCAGCCGTCGCCCCGACATGCCGATGGGCTCCTGCACGCCTTCCTGGCCATCGACGGTGAAAGTGCGGGCGATGATATGGATGATGTCCCGGTCGCTGGGAATAGGAACCGCCTGCGCTTCGGCCAGCACCCGGTTGATCTCGGGCCAGCCGATGGGGCGGTTGCGGGGCAGGGCGATGACGCCGCTGCTGCTCTCAAAGCTGATGTGGCCGCCCACGATGCCCACATGGGCTTCCTCGATGGTCACGCCCGCCTTGGCTTCGGCTTTTTCCACCGATTCGGCGATGGCCTCGGTGGCGGCGGCGATATTGACAACGACGCCGCGGCGCAGTCCCTTGCTGCGGGCGCAGCTCGCCCCCAGCAAATGCAGCGTGTTCTCCTGCGAGAGCTCGCCGATGAAGGTGCAGATCTTGGTGGTGCCAACGTCTATGGCTGTGATGAGTTCGGACACGGTCGGGGCTATGAGTGATGGGGGGACGGATGAAACGCGGGGAAGCTGCTATTGGATATAAACGCGATCGTAACGAAGATCGATGACTTTGACGGAGCGGTTTTTCTGTATTATCTGCTGACGGAGCGTTTGCCACATGGCTAACTTATTCTGCATATTCTCTCCATTTCCCAGATAAACGCGCCAGCCTTCGGGACTGATGAAAAAGAGACCATAAATGTCGCGGTAGTGAAACTCATTCATCCCTGGAATCGTTGCCGTGATTTGTTGAATGGCCTGCCAGATGGCCGGATCCAGGTGATGACCATCGACGCTGGCGGCGCCATCTTCGTCGATGAGCACAGGCAGGCCGGATCGTTTTTCTGCGGCGGGAAAGATGCGTCCTTCTGCATCCACCCACTGGGTCCGACTGTCGTGGCCATAAACGAGAACCGGCTCGCGCGCCTGGATGCGGATGGCGGCCCGATTCGGCAATCCCAGGCTGACGCGCGCTTCTTTGATCTGCGGCATGATGGTGGCCAGCCGCGCAGAGACGCGCGTCGGGTCGATGGTGAAGATGTTGGCGCCGGCCATGCCCGCCTGTCGCTGGATTTGCCCGGCGTCGATGTAATCGTTGCCGGTGATTTCGATGGCGGGCACATCAAAGCGCTCCTCTGTGAACAAAAATCCCAAAGTCGCAATACTCCCTAACAGCAGCAGCAGGGCGAAATAATGCGAAAGGCCCCAGGAGCGGGCCCGGAGTTTCGTGAAAGGCGAGGAGCTGCGTTGACGCCTGCGCTTGCGCGCGCTGTTTTGCTTGCGCCTGCCTTTCTTCAAAGTCTTGGGGGCCAGCACGGGGATGCTGGCGGCATTGAACCGTTTTTTCTTTCGGCTTCGGGGGGAGCCTTTTTTGGTCATGATTGCGCTCTGTGGGGGAAGGTGGTGCGCAAGGATTTTCTCTGGCGGTGGCGCTCGAATCCCAATTGAATGAGCTCGTGGATCAGCTCAGGATAGGGAATGCCGCTGATGGCCCAGAGTTTTGGGAACATGCTGATTTTGGTGAAGCCGGGCATGGTGTTGATTTCATTCAAAAACAGTTCGCCCGTGACGTCATTCAGCAGGAAGTCCACTCGGGCCAGACCGCTACCCTGAATGGCCTTGAAAGCTCGCACAGCCAT
>JALSPL010000276.1 GCA_026985975.1 Anaerolineae bacterium
GGCGTAGCCGCTGACCGCCGCGATGACAGGTTTGTGGATGTGAAGAATGGTCTCCCATTTGCTGATGAGATCGTTCAGAAGCATATCCATGGCGCTGGCTCGGGCCATGGCTTTGATATCTGCGCCGGCGGCAAAGGCCCGGTCGTTGCCGGTGAGCACAATGGCCCCCACTTCGGGATCAGCGTCGAAAGCCTCTAACGCCTGACCCAGCTCGCCCATGAGCTCCGGACTGAGCGCGTTCAGGGCCTTGGGCCGATCGAATCGAACAAGACCAACGCCGTCGATTTCTTCGACGACAATATAGTGATAATCCATGAGAAAAACACTCCTTGTGAGTGAGATGATTGATTGCGTACGCTCAGGCCATATTCTTGCCGCCGTCCACATGCCAGGCCACGCCCGTCACATAGCTGGCCGCATCCGAAGCCAGCCACAGGCACAGCGCAGCCACTTCTTGCGGCTGCCCCAGACGGCCCAGAGGGATTTCGGCCCGCCAGCGGGCCATCTGCTGAGGATCGTCTCGCAGATGCTCGGTCATGGGGGTGACGATGACGCCCGGAGCAATGGCGTTTACGCGGATGCCGTAGGGCGCGAATTCCCGGGCCGCCTCTTTGGTGAATCCCACCAGGCCCGCCTTGCTGGCCGCATAGGCGGAACGTAGATACAGGGGTTGGGATTTTCCGGCAATGGAGGCGATGTTGATGATCACGCCCTTGCCCTGTTCCCGCATCCGCAGCGCAGCTTTTTGCGTGCACAAAAAAGCGCCGGTGAGATTCGTATTCAGCGCGCGCTGCCAGTCTTCCAGAGAATGATCGAAGATAGAGCTGACCGGCTCCACGCCTGCGTTGTTCACCAACACGTCGATGCGGCCATGATGTTCGTCGATGTGATGAAAGATCCAGTCCGCCTGTTCAGGATCAGCGATATCGCCCGGGGCGGCGAAGGCGTCATAGCCCTGTTTGATCAATTCGCCCGTGGCGCGGCTGGCCCGTTCCGACAGGATGTCGTTGAGATAGACCGTGGCTCCGAAACGGGCGAACTCACGGGCGGTGGCAAAGCCGATGCCCTGCCCGGCGCCGGTGATCAAAACGACGGTCTCGGAAAAATCGTAGAGGGGATAAGACATGAATGACAGTTATGCAAAAAATATGGGGAAGAAAAGAACTTCGGTGGATTGAATCTTTTTCAGAGCTATCAGGTTTCTATTTAAAACAATGGCTTTTTGCGGATGATATTTTTTGATATAACGAAGCAGACCGGATGGCGGCGAGGGTTGAGAAAGTCTTTGAAATTTGACCTCAATGGGAATCATCTCCAAGCCAGAGGTTGTCAGGATGAAATCGACTTCAGCGCCCTGTTTCGTTCGCCAAAAACGCAAAGATTCATTTCTATGATCAACCTGCAATTGATTGAAGACGACATTCTCGATGACTGCTCCTTTATCTGGCCGCATCTCCAGGGGGCGAAAATCAGATACCAGGCTATTTCGCAACCCTGTATCAACGAGATAAACCTTGGGTGATTTTTTTATCTCGGTGGTGGGATTCGCAGCATAAGGCAAAAGAAGTTTGACAATAAATGTATTCTCCAATAGACCGATAAAACGGCGCACTTCTCGGTAAGACAGGCCGATGTCTGTTTGTAAGGAAGAAAAATTGAGTAGATTTCCGATCTGCAGGGCGAGCATTCTTGCCAGCTTCTTGAACTCGAGAGCATTGCCGATGCGAAGAAAATTGACGACATCTTTTTCCACATAGGCGTCCGTCAATGATTCCAGCCTTTTCTCGCGTAACGGAACTTTTGATAAGGCAACGGCTGGATAACCGCCGTAAATGGCATATTCTTCGAATTGTTTAGCTATCGCATCCTGGAATATCCAATCAGGCTTGAATGGACGAGTCTCTGGATGATGCAAGAACGCCGACAGCTCCTCATGCTTCAGACTCCAGAGGCGATGGAGTTTGGCATCCCTCGCTGATAAAAATTCAGAGAAGGAAAATGGATACAACTCGAAAAACACCGCTCGCCCCACCAAAAAACTCGCGATCTCCTTGATTTCCAGGGAAGATGACCCCGTGACAATAAATTTCGCCCTTCCAGAAAACCGATCGAAAAGCAGTTTCAGCGACTTGCCCGCAGCTTCGGCATATTGGAATTCATCGAAAAGAAAGTATGTTACGCCCGATTCGGCCAATTGCAACGACACAAAGTCGATGGGATCCCGGGTAAAATTTTCTAGCTGACTGGCGTACTCAAAATTGACATAGATCACCCGTTCTCCTACCAGGCGTTCCTTCAACTTATGCAGGATCGTTGTCTTGCCTGTTTGCCGCGCGCCCGTAATGATGATAATCTCCCGCTCATCCAGCCAGGCCAGAATTTCGGGAAAAATCGTGCGTGGAACAAAATCAGTCATACCTTTTGTGCTCATGATGTAATAATAGTATGACTATTTTTGCAAAAGGTCAAATTTATGTCCGTCAGCCAACGCAAAGCGATGTTTACACAGACACCACGCGCGGCCAACGTTCGGGATCATATTCCCTGAGCCATTGCAAGGCGCTCTGGGCGAAAATCGCGGCACCCACGGCCAACGCTTGCTCATCCACATCAAAAGTAGGGGTGTGCAGGGGTCGAATTTCGGGCCAGTCGGAATTTTTGGCGCCCACCCGGATGAACGTCCCTCGCGTATGCGACATATACCAGGAGAAATCTTCACCGCCGGTGGTCTTGGCGGCCTCCTGCACCTGGTCGCCCCCCAAAAGCTGCTGCCCGATGCGGGAAATAAACCCGGTGAGCAGGCCATCGTTGATGACTGGCGGATTACCGCGAAAATACTGATAGCGATAATCCCCGCCCAGCTTCTGCACGATGGAAACGACTTCCTCCAGTTCCTGCTCCAGTTGGTCCCGGATGGCGGGATCGAAGCTGCGCACGGTGCCTGTCAGCGTC
>JALSPL010000277.1 GCA_026985975.1 Anaerolineae bacterium
GGCCACGATCGTTGTGGGAGTGGGCGGCAGCACGGTCTGGAAAAGCGCCTTCATGCTGAAATAGCCGGCGATGGCTCCGGTGCAAAGCAAGATGGATAACAGCACGCCGCCGATAATCATGGCCATCGACCAATCTTTGCGCGGCGGAGCGGGCGGTTGAAGGGGATAGGGCGCATACACCGGCACGGGAGCGCTGGTCTGTTGCAAGTTGCCGGCCGCGGCGGGCGGCGGCATAGGCCCCGCTTCCACCGTGTTGGAGTCGGGTTGTGGCGGGCCATGCAGCGCCATATAACGCGGACAGTTTTTGTATTGTCCGCCCAGGCAGAAGACAGATTGTTCGGAAAGAGGGATGGATTCCCGGGCGATGGTTGCGTAGCAACGGTTTTCGAAGCTGGGATAATTCAGATGGGCGTCCGGGTCGTCCAATAGCCCGAGATAGGGGCATACGCTGGCACTCATAATAAGGATTATAGGCCAGATGAGAATGAGAGACAAAACCGTCGTCAAACGGACTGCTGATTTTTCGGCGTTTGTTGGCTGGCGGGAAATGAGATGGGGAAAAGCGGGTGCGGGCCCCAGGGCGCACTGTATTTTGAAAAACGACGCATTTCTGGCATAATGGAAGGCTCATTGTGGTGGAGGGATGTTTAGCCGCTGTCTGGTCTGCTCACCCACAGCATGGCCTTCGCCGGAAGTGGGATTGTTTTTCCAACGGTTCTTTATTATCGACATTATCGATCTGGCGTATCATCCTTAACGAACGCACTTTCCGGCCACAGATTCGGTTGCGTCCCTTCTTGAATGTATCTATGGTTCCGCTGAAAAAAGGTTGTTTTACCACGGAGAACACGGAGAAAATCATGGCAGTTCACAGAGAAAAAACCTCCGAACCTCCACCTTTTTCTTCCTCCGTGCCCTCTGCGCCTCCGTGGTGAGGCTTTTTTCAGGCGACTCATCTATGAATCCTTACATTGTCTTTGGCATTCTTTTCGTTCTCGCCCTTCTCTATAATTTCCTCAATGGCTTTAATGATGCGGCCAATGTCGTCGCCACCATCATCGCCTCGCGGGCGATGTCTGCGCGAGCGGCGCTGGCGCTGGCTGCAGCGGCGAATTTTGTAGGCCCGTTGCTATTTGGCGTGGCGGTGGCGACCACCATCGGTAAAGATTTCGTCGATCCTGACGCCATAACGCTTACGGCGCTGGTTGCAGCGTTGGCTGCCGCCAATTTGTGGAATTTCACAACCTGGTGGTTTGGCATCCCCTCCAGTTCTTCACATGCCCTGGCGGGCGGGCTGGTGGGAGCGGCCCTGATTTATGGCGGCGTGGCCATCATCAATATGAACGGTCTGATGAAAATCGCCATGGCGCTATTTCTTTCACCTGTGCTTGGTTTCATCTTCGGCTGGATCTTGCTGAAACTAACCTATGTTCTGGCTACTGGCGCAACGCCCAAGATCAATAAGACCTTCAACAGGGCTCAGTTGGCGACTGCTACGCTGCTGGCGCTTTCGCATGGCGCCAACGACGCCCAGAAGGCCATGGGCGTCATCGTCATGGGGCTGGTCATTGCGGGATTCCAGGACAAGTTCTATGTGCCCGATTGGGTGATCATCGTCAGCGCTATTCCCATTGGGCTGGGCACTGCCAGCGGAGGATGGCGCATCATCCACACGTTGGGCGGCAAATTCTTTCGCATCAGGCCCGTCCATAGTTTTACTTCTCAGCTCGCCTCCTCTATTGTGATTTTGGGAGCTTCGATGCTGGGCGGCCCTGTCAGCACAACCCATGTGGTCAGTTCGACTATCGTGGGCGTGGGAGCGGCGGAGCGAAAGAACCAGGTGCGTTGGCTGAATCTGACCAATATCCTGGTGGCCTGGGTGATCACCGTGCCCATCACCGCCGCATTGGCCGCTGTTTTGTACTCTTTACTCCGCATCGTCCTTGGCCCCTGAGCCATAGCCCGATGCGATGCTTCTTCTAATTTCACCGGAGGTTTGATTTATGGCTTTTTTTGGCAGCGGACATCGTGAGAATGAGTTTATTCGCCTTTTGCGCGAGCAGGCCGAAGTGTTGCAACGCGGCGCGCTGGCGCTGGAGCGTTTTGTCACTGAAAATAATGAGCAGGATGCTGAAATCGTCGAGTTGAGCGAAAAGGAGGGCGATGAGTTGCGTCGTCTTCTCATCGATGAGCTTCATAAAACCTTTGTGACGCCATTCGATCGCGAAGATATTTTCGAGTTGTCGTTGTATTTGGATGACGTGCTGGATTATTGTTATACGACGATTCTGGAAATGCGTTTATTGAATGTCGTCACCGACGATTATCTGCGAGAGATGGTGTCTCGGGTGCGGGAAGCCGCGGATGAGCTGCTACTGGCCATGCAGCGGCTGGAGAAAAATCCGATGGTGGCGCTGGATCATTCGCGGCGGGCCAAGCATCGCGAGAATCAAGTTGAGAAATTATATCGTCAGGCTATTTCCGATCTGTTCCATGGTCCCGAAGATGTGCACCATGTGATGATGATGCTCCGCACCCGCGAGGTTTATCGGCACATCTCCAACGCAGCGGATCAGGCGGACCAGGCCGCCAATGTCATTGGCAAAATCGTGATGAAGATGACGTAGCGGGCCAGTTTCTATTTTGTTTGACAGCCAGACTTTTTTGCTATAAAATAAAAGCGTCAGAGTCGTCAACTCCGAAGACGTTGTTTTTGGTGATGACTATTTTGCAATCATACGAAATGCAACGTTGCTTTTGTCTCCAGATGAGAGGGCGTCCTGAAAAGCCACTCGTTATTTGTCGAAAGCCCGGTTCGGGTCCCAAGAGTTGAGTGAAACGCTATGTCGAAATGACATGGCGTTTTTTTCTTTTTCGATAGCTAACAGTCCACTCACCCTCAATCTTCAACTTCCATGAAGGAAGACCACTTTGTCAAAGGAGAAATCTGTTATGAATACCACTTTAGCTGGCTTTCACAATCGGGTCGCCAAAATCGACCTGACATCCGGGACGATTGCGTATGAGGGCGTTGATGAGGAGTTGGCCCGTAAATATCTGGGCGGCCGCGGCCTGGGCGTGAAATATGTATTCGATAACGGCATCGTGGATCCGCTCTCGCCCGAGAATCTGCTGGCGATTATGACCGGCCCGCTGACCGGCAGTGAGGTGAAGATGAGCGGCCGTCTGGCGGCGGTCACTCGCAGCCCTCTCACAGGGACCATCGCCGACAGCCACATGGGCGGCTGGGCCGCAGCCTATATGAAATGGTCTGGCTTCGACGCGTTGCTTATCAAGGGCAAGGCGGATCACCCCGTTTATTTGCTATGCCAGGATGGCAATGTCAGCATCGAGGACGCCAGTGATCTATGGGGCAAGACGACCCACGAAACGCACAAGGCTTTGATGGAGAAGCATCCGGGCCGCTATGTGGACGTGATGGCTATTGGCCCGGCCGCGGAGAATGGCGTTCGTTTCGCCGGTTGGCTCAACAAAGACGATCGGGCCTGCGGCCGCACCGGCACAGGCACGGTGGGCGCCAGCAAAAATCTGAAAGCCATCGTGTTCGTCGGAGACAAGAAGACTCAACCCAAGCCGGCCGATCGCACCGCTTTCAAGGAAGCGGACAAAAAGACCCTTTCCGCCATCATGGCCGAAGCCAACATCACCTCGCCCCGCAAGGGCGGGCTTAGCGTGTATGGCACCAATGTGCTGATGAATATCACCGGCAGCATCGGCGCCCTGCCCGCGTGGAATGGCAAGAAGACCTCATTCATCAGCGATGATGGCGAGGAATTGTACGAGCACATCTCGGGCGAGCGCATTCGCGAGGATATCCTGGTGGGCGATCCCACCTGCCACGCCTGCCCGGTGGCATGCAAGATCGAGGTGGAAGTGACCAGCGGCAAGTACAAGGTGCACATGGAAAGCATCGAGTACGAATCGGCGTGGTCTCTGGGCGCGATGAGCGGCAATGATGACCATGACGCCGTGGCCTACATGATCGATCAGGCCAATCGTTACGGTCTGGACACCATCGAACTGGGCAACACCCTGGCCATGTATATGGAAGTCTCCGAGAAGGGCGGAGCCGTGGATGAGGGCCTGGCCTGGGGCGACGCCGACGCCATGATTCAGACCATCGAAGACATCGCCTATGCCAAGAGCGAGCGCGGTAAGATCTTGGGCATGGGCACTGCGGCCGCGGCCGAGAAGCTGGGCTTCCCCGAGCTGGCCATGAGCGTCAAGGGCATGGCGATTCCCGCCTACGATCCGCGTGGTCTCAAGGGCATGGGCATCGCCTACGCCACCAGCAACCGCGGCGCCTGCCATCTGCGAGCCTATACGCCCGCGGCCGAATTGGGCGTCATGCCCTTCGGATCGCTGAAAGTCGATCCGCTGGAATGGAAGGGCAAGGGCGAGTTGGTCAAGGTCTTCCAGGATATCCACGCCATCTCCGACAGCTTCGATATCTGCAAATTCAGCGCTTTCGCCGAAGGCGTGGATGAATATCTGGCGCAGTACAACACCTTCACCGGTTCTAATCTGACTGCCGAAGAGTTGCTGAAGGCGGGCGAGCGCATTTACAATCTCGAACGTTACTACAACAATCTGGCCGGGTTGGGCGAAGGCAGCGACTACCTGCCCGAGCGCTTCCTGAAAGAGCCCAGCACCATGCCCGGCTCTGAGGGTCATGTTTGCGAACTTGACCTGATGCTGGAAGAGTACTACAATGCTCGCGGCTGGAAGAACGGCGTCGTGCCCGAATCCAAGCTGAAAGAGCTGGAGATCATCTAGTTACATCACCCCCATTCGATTCCCCCACAAGACGCTGCTTTTGCCCAGGCAGCGTCTTTTTTTAACCCCCGCCGCGCATTAGCCTCCACCCCAACTGGCTCATTAGCTTTTTCAATACAGCCTCATTTTCACCTGAGATGTCGAGATAATGCCGCCCGATGCGCAAGGAGCCCAGATGCACCGGCTCGCCCGGCGTCAGGCGCGCCTGCCAGCCATCGCCCCGCACCAGACGCTCTTTTTCGATGACCTCGCCACCGGTTTTCAGCAGATAGCTCTCCGCCAGCCATAGAGGCACGCTGCGCAGTTCGATGTGCACAAAAGGCGCGCCATTCTCATCGCGTTCAATCCGCCAGGGAATCACCGGCCGCCACCCACGGGTGGGAAGATGCGCAAATCGGCGTCCGGCGGGATGACCATGTCGAGGCCGCCGGTGTAACGGACTTCGCGGCCATTCAAGAAGATGTGAATGCGGGGGGAAATGTCGCCATCCTGCAGGAGTTCATCTCGGAGGGCGGGCCATTTTTCCAGAATTTCGTTGAGAGCGTCCCGGATAGTATCGCCGGGACCGGCGTCGATCTCGATGCTGCGTTGACCGCCGATGAGCGGGCGCAGCGTGGCGTAAAGTTTGACTTTCATCGGGCGAGGCGCTGGTGTGGAGCGTGGGGTGTGAGAATAAAGGCTTGATGTCTATTGTAGCACAGCCTCCGACATCTGACACGGCCCGTCATGTCAGGGGGGCGCGCTTGAACGTCGGCGGCGAAAAGCGTGGTATAATGGGCTGCTATGAATGTCACGTCCGAAAAACGCCCCTCGCCCATTCGTCAGCGTTTATATCGCGGCGTCGATGGTCTGCTCGCACCCTGGCGCGGGGTGGATGACGGGCCTGCGCCCGTTGTTCTCTCCCCCGCGGCGCTGGCTTTGTTCCGGCAGATGAGCCCGGCGGATCGCGCCCACAGTCTGCGAGTGTATCGCTGGCTGCTCGATCATGGCTATGAGCAGGATGAACTGCTGAGGGCCGGGCTGCTCCATGATTGCGGCAAGGCCGCGGCCCGGCTGGCCGTGTGGCAACGGACACTGAAGGTGGCGTTGAAAAAGCTGGCTCCGGGCCGGTGGCGGCGGTTGTCATCCCCGACTGCGCCCGGTAGCTGGCGCTATCCCTTTTATGTTCTGGCCGATCATGCCCGGATTGGAGGGGAATGGGCGGCAGCAGCAGGGTGCTCAGAGCTTGCGTGCTGGCTCATCGTCCACCACGAAAGCGATTTCGCCGACGACAATGATCCCCGTTATGATCTGCTGTGGGCGCTGCAGCAAGCTGACGCCTCCAGCTAATCGCCCCCTCGCCCCCTCGCCCTTTCGCCCCCTCGCCCTTTCGCTAACGCGGCTCCCAGGCCGGGTCCCAATCCCGGGCGCTATTGTTCGTCAGGCGCAGAAAACCGGAGCCATCCCGGCGAATCAAGGCGATCTCCTCATCTTCATCGGTGATGACGAAAGCCAGTTGCTGGCTGTCGCTGGACCAGGCGGCCGGGGCCTCGGAAAAGACGGGAGTGAAGAGTTGGCTGCGATTGGCTCCTGCTGAGTCAACCACATAAAGCCCCCATTGTCCGCCACCCTCGCCGGTGATATGGGCGATGAGGCTGCCATCGGGCGACCAACTGGGCGTTTGCGACCAGGCGTCCAGGGGCGTCAGGCGCAACATGTTGCCAGGAATCAGGCTGCTGGCGGTGTAAATGCCGGCGTTGCCATCCCTGGTGGAGGCGAAAACCACAGACTGGCTGTCGGGCGCCCAGCCCGGATTCCAACTGGCGTAACTCGACTCGGTGATCTGCAGCAAATCGCCGCTGGTCACGTCCATTACGCCGATGGTCTTGGCGTCTCCGATTTCCAGAACGATGTGGCGGCTGTCGGGCGACCATTGATAGGTGATATGCTGACCCGGCAATTCGGCCCAGAGCAAGCCATCCAAGAACAGTTTGGTGACGCCTTGTCCCGGCTGCACATAGGTCACATGCTCGCCATTGGGACTCAGCGCATAACCGGCGCTGCCAGGCACGTTCAGAACTTCTTGCTGATCACTGCCATCAGCGCGCATGGCCCACAGGCCGGGCCCATGGCCGCGATCACTGATAAAGTAGATAAAACCGCCATCCGCCGACCAGAAGGGATGTTCATTGCGGCCATCGAACGTGAGCTGCGTGTCATTGGCGCCGTCGCTGCCAATGAGGAAAATCTGCGGTGCGCCGGTGCGATCCGACACATAGGCGATGCGGGGGGGATAATTGGGCGTGGGAGAGGGCGTGTAGGTGGGCGTGGCGCTGGGGGTCAGCGTGGGCGTTTGGGTGGGCGAAGCGGTAGCCGTGGGCGTCTCGGTGGCTTTCGGCGCCGCGGGCTGGGGTGAGTTGGCGGTTGTGGGAACAGCGGCAACGGCGTCTGATGTGGCGGTGGCCGGGGGCAAAGCGGTTGGCGGCCCGCCGGCGGCGTTTCCTTGCAACAAAAACCAGCCAGCCAGCGAAAGCGCGGCCAGGCCCAATAGTACGCCGATCAGCGCATATAGCCAGACCGGCGCTTTTTTGCTGGCGGCGACGAGTGGCTCCGCCCGGGCGGGGCGCAAGACATGCCGCAGGGCCTGGGCAAACGCGCCGGCGGTGGGATAGCGATGTTCCGGGTTCTTTGCCGTGGCCCGATACAACACATCGGTGACGCCAGCAGGCAGCGATGTGTTGTATGTTCTTGGATCGGGCAAAGGCTGATTGACATGGGCGGCGAGAATCTCCCGGTAGTTTTCTCCGCTGAAAGGCGGACGCCCGGTGAGCATGTGATACACCACGACGCCCAGGCTGTACACATCGCTGCGTCCATCCACCGGTTTGCCCATGGCCTGCTCCGGCGACATGTACTCGGGCGTGCCCAACACAGACGCATTTGGCTCCTGCGAGTGAAATCCCACCGCGTGGGCGATGCCGAAATCGGTGAGCAAGGCCTTGCCGTTTTCCTGGATGAGGATATTGCTGGGTTTGATATCGCGATGCACGACGCCGCGGCGGTGGGCGTAATCCAGGGCGGAGGCCACCTGGCTGGTGACGCTGATGACGAAATCGGAGGGAAGCGGCTTATCAACCCGGGCCAATACATCGGCCAGGGTTTCCCCTTCGATATACTCCATGGCCATATAATGCACGCCGTCCACGACGCCAGCGTCGTAGACCGCCACGATATTGGGATGCTCCAGTCGGGCGGCGGCGCGGGCCTCCACCAGAAAGCGCGCGACCACTTCCTCATCCTGCTGTAAATGAGGTTTCAGCACCTTGAGCGCAACGGGGCGGTCCAGCCATTGTTGGCGGGCCAGATACACAATGGCCATGCCGCCGCGGTCTATTTCACGCTCGATGCGATAAAGACCGAAGGTGTCGCCAGGGGAAAACATGGTGGGGCAATGACAAAGAGGAAACGGGCGTGGGCGTTACAGCAGAAGTGTACTGGAAAGCGTACAAAAATGAAAACCGGCGTCAGGGGTGTGATGTATCTTGCGCAGGTTATCGAAAAACGGTGGCATTCCGGCTGAAGACGCCAGAACTCTTGACCACGGACAAACTGTAGGTTACATCACCTTGACACTCATCTTTGTGGACTGTTATAATCAGCCTGCTTGCGTCATCAGCGTTATTTCTCCGGTGACATGCTATGATAGCATCGTTGCTGAACAGGTTGCTCGGGCCCACCAAGACTTGCACCAGCACATCTCCAAGCCTTCATCGCCCTCACGCTACCAATCCCAAAAAGGAATAAAAAGGGTATGGCAAACGACAATCAAGTTCCTGAAGAAGTCAAAAACAACGTCTTTTTGACAACCGTGGATTTTTTGTACAACTGGAGCCGCAAAAACAGTTTGTGGCCCATGTTTTTCGGTTTGGCTTGTTGCGCCATCGAGATGATCAGCACTGCTGCGGGCCGCTATGACATCTCCCGTTTCGGGATGGAAGTCATGCGGCCTTCACCGCGTCAGGCGGACTTGATGATCGTCTCGGGCACGGTGACCAAAAAGATGGCCCCCACCATCGCCCGGCTCTATAATCAGATGGCCGAGCCCCGCTATGTGCTGGCCATGGGCGCCTGCGCTACCAGCGGCGGGCCTTTCAAAGATGGCTACAATGTGGTTTCGGGCGTCGATAAAATCATCCCGGTGGACGTGTATGTGCCCGGTTGTCCGCCCACGCCCGAAGCTTTGCTTTACGGTTTGATGAAATTGCAGGAGAAAATCGCCCATCAGTCCATCAAGACCGTGCCCTGGTATCGCAAAACGACCCCCAAAATCATCGCTATCCCTCAGTTAGGACCGGATATTTTTGATCCGGAACGGGCGGAGGAGATCCGCCGCTACACGCTGGCGACCGAGACTGTTGCTGAGGAGGCCAACTAATGGCTGAAGAAAACGTGGCTGTCAAAACGCTGCCTTACGCTGACGCCGTGCCCGGCGCTGTGCTGGATGCCGATGATTCCGGCATCATTGTCGACAAAGACAAACTGGTTGATTTCGCCCTTTATCTTCGCAACGAAGAGGGTTTTGATTATCTGTCATCATTACAGGCCGTCGATTATCTTGGCTATCCCGATCGCACTGCCGCTGACCGTTTCGAGGTGGTGTATCATCTCTTCAACGCCAAAAAGGGCGGCGATGGCATCGTGCTGAAGGTGCGTTTGCCGGAGGACAATCCTGAACTCCCCAGCGTCATCCTGGTGTGGCCGGGCGCAGATCTGCAGGAGCGGGAAGCGTGGGATCTGTTCGGCATCAAATTCAAGGGACATCCCCGGCTGCGCCGCATCTTGCTGTGGGAAGGTTTTCATGGCCATCCCATGCGCAAGGATTGGAAAGAGGCTTATTATGAGGATGATCATAAGCCCTTCCACAGTCGCTGGCCCGAAGGACATTATCGCTGGAGCGAAGATCGGGCGCCCTGGGGCGATAACGTCAATTATCCCCAGGGCTGGGATCCTGTCGGCTTTGTTCCGCCGGCCCCGCCGTTGCCCAAAATCCATCAGCGCCCTGCGCCCGAAGGCGGCGAGAAGGTCGAGACCGACGTTATCGTCGTGAATATGGGGCCGCAACATCCTTCCACCCACGGCGTGTTTCGCATGATCGCAGCCCTGGATGGCGAGACGGTGGTGGGGCTGGAGCCCGAGATGGGTTACCTGCATCGCAATCATGAGAAGATCGGTGAGCGCAACACCTGGATCATGAACATCCCCTTCACCGACCGCCTGGACTATCTCTCCAGCATGTCCAATAACTTCGGCTATGTGATTACAGTGGAGAAGATGCTGGGAGAAAAAGCCGTGCCGCCCGAGCGGGCTGAATATCTGCGGGTGATCATGGCGGAGCTGACCCGGGTGCAGAATCATCTCTGGACCATCGGTTTTCTTCTCAACGATCTGGGCGCATTCTACACTCCCGCCCTTTACACCATCGAAGAACGTGAATTGATTCTTGATCTGTTCGAAGCCGCTTCCGGCAGTCGCATGATGTGCAATTATATGCGCTTTGGCGGCGTGCGCCGGGATGTCACCGACGATTGGCTCAAGACGGCCCGAGATCTGGTTTTCAATCGGCTGCCCGCCAAGGTGGATGAGTTCGATCGCTATCTTACCGAAAGCGAAATCCTCATGGAGCGCACCATTGGCGTCGGCTATCTCTCGCCTGAGGACGCCATCGCCACCAGCATGTCCGGCCCCATGATCCGCGGCTCGGGCGTGCCCTACGATGTGCGCAAGGCCCGGCCCTACAGCATCTACGATCGCTTTGATTGGGATGTGGTCACCTACGACGGCTGTGACGTGTACTCCCGTTATCTGGTGCGGCTGGGCGAGGTGCGCCAATCCATCCGCATCCTCAAACAGGCCCTGGAGCAAATACCCGAAGGCCCGATCATGAACAAGAAGCCCGCCTACGCCTTCCGCGTGCCCAAAGGCGACGCTTATGGCGCAGTGGAAGCGCCCAAGGGCGAGCTCGGCTTCTACGTCGTCTCCGATGGCAGCGACAATCCCTGGCGCTATCATGTGCGGGCGCCATCCTACATCAACATCAACGCTCTGGAACACATGTCCATTGGCTACAAAGTCGCCGATCTCATCATCATCCTCGGCGCTATCGACATCGTTCTGGGCGAAACGGATCGTTAGAGAATAATGATTGAAGATTGATGATTAAAGATTTGATCGACCTGTATCGAAATCACTTCAATCATTAATCATTAATCATTACTCATTGTTCATTACTCATCAATTATTGCTTATCCCTCCCATTCCTTCTCATAGGACGCAATTCTATGTTCGGAAGTGGCATTATTCGCGGCCTGGGCGTCACCATCAAGCGCACCATCACCACCTACACCGATGATCTTGCAAAAGTTCCCAGCCGCTACATCAACTCGATAGACACCCCCTCGGGCAAAGTGTTGCAGCAACCGCCCGAGGTGAAAGGCCTTTTCACCATTCAATATCCCGAAGAAAAGCGCCAGCTTCCCGAAAACTTCCGCTTCATTCCCATGCTGGTGTATGAAGAAGACACCGGCAAGCAGCGCTGCACCGCCTGCGGCATTTGCAGCAAGGTCTGTCCTTCTCAGTGCATCTGGATTGTGCGGGACCAGACCAAAGCAGGCAAACCCATTCCCCGGCCCAAGGAATTCTACGTCGATGCCAGCATCTGCATGAGCTGTGGTCTCTGCGCCGAATTCTGCCCCTTCGATTCCATCAAGATGAATCATGATTATGAGCTGGCGGTCTATGATCGCTTCCCCAGCCTGATTCTGGATTTGGAAGAGCTCTCTGTTCCCACCAGCTACTATGCGGCCCTTTACCCCGCG
>JALSPL010000278.1 GCA_026985975.1 Anaerolineae bacterium
GCCGGTGCATAATTTCAAATATGGCGCACATCCCGAATCATACAAAATCGACTCGACGGTATGGAAGAAGATGTTCACCCAGGGCATGCCCGATGGCTGCTGGGCGGGCTGTCAGATGTCCTGCTCCCACGCGGTGGACAGTTTCCGGCTGCAAACGGGTCCTTATGCGGGCGAAACGGTCATCGTAGACGGGCCGGAGTATGAGACCGCTGCGGGCCTGGGCTCCAACATCGGCAACTTCGATCCGCTGGGCGTGGTGGAGCTGAATTTCTACGCGGACACCTACGGCATCGACACCATCACCCTGGCCAACTCCATCGCCTTCCTCATGGAGCTGTACGAAAACGGCATTATCACCCAGGAGGATACGGGCGGCCTGGACCTGACATGGGGCAACTGGCGGGATGCGGCCGAGCTGTTGCATCAGATGGCCCGGGGCGAGGGCTTCGGGGCCGAGGTGGCGGGCAATGGCGTGCGCTGGATGATCGACTATTTCGCCGAGACCAAGGGCGCTGATTGGCAATTCCTGCACGACATCGGCATGCAGGGCAAGGGCCTGGAGATCTCGGAATATGTCACCAAGGAATCACTGGCCCAGCAGGGCGGCTATGGCATGACCCTGAAAGGCCCGCAGCACGACGAGGCCTGGCTCATCTTCATGGATCAGGTGGAGAATCTCATCCCCACCTTCGAGGACAAAGCCGAGGCGTTGCATTACTTCCCCATGTGGCGCACCTGGTTCAGTCTGCACGGCCTGTGCAAGCTGCCCTGGAATGACATCGAGCCGCCCGACAACAAGGATACCGATGAACCGGCCAAGGTGCCCGAGCATGTGGAAAATTACACCTGGCTCTACGAAGGCACCACCGGCGTCCCCATCACCGGCGACGGGCTTATCGAGCAATCGGAGCGGGTTTACAACTTCCAGCGAGTTTTCACCCTGCGCATGGGCCTGGGAACCCGCAAGTTCGACTACAACCCCTACCGTGCGGTGGGCCCGGTCACTGTCGAGGAATACGAATCCCGCCAGGAGCGTTATGACAAGCAGCTTCGGGAAGAGGTGGGCGTGGACCCCGCAGGCCTGAGCACCGAGGAGAAGATGGCCAAACTGCGCGCCTATCGTGAAGATCGCTACGAGCAGCTTGTGGATGCGGTGTATCAGCGCCGCGGCTGGGACAAGAACGGGATTCCCACCCTGGAGACGCTGAAACGCCTGCACATCGACTTCCCCGAGGTGGTGGCGTTGGTGGAAAGCAAACGCCGCGAGCTGAATGCAGCGTAAGCGTCCTGGTAACAAGCCGGCTGCCGCCCGGCGATGGCATGGGCGGCAGTCGTTTCATCTCTGGAGGCGGACGATGTCAGTTGAAAAAATGCTGAAAAACGCGAGCGAAATCGCACTGCTGAGCGCGGCCATCCCCCCGGCGCTGATGGCGCTGCGTTTTGTGCAGGGACAAAAACAGGCCGAGGCGGTGTGGCGGGCCAGCCAGTATCCCAAAATGGGCGACATCGGCAGCGTCAAGCGCCTTAGCATCCTCCCTCTCATCGATTGGTACACGGCCAGCGATGACCTGGAAGGCGAAGCGGGCGTTTCCTATCTCATCCGGGCCGACGACACGACCATCCTCTTCGACATGGGCCTGAACAAAAATCAGGAGCATCCTTCGCCTTTGCTACGCAACATGGCCCGTCTGGGCGTCGCTTTCGACGACATCGACCTGATCGTGATCTCGCACAATCATCTGGACCATGTGGGGGGCATGGCCAATGTGAAGGATGGCATTTTTGCGCCCTCGGCAGGTTATGTAAATCTGCACCAGATGCCCGCGTACGTCCCCGTCCCCATCACCAACGTCTCGGCCACCGCCATCCAGGTGGATGCGCCGATGGCGCTGGTCCCGGGCGTCGCCAGCATGGGCCCCATTCCCCGCCAGCTCTTCTTCCTGGGCTGGACGCCGGAGCAGTCGCTGGCCATCAATGTGGAAGGCAAGGGCATGGTGCTCATCATCGGCTGCGGGCACCCCACCATCCAGAAGATCATCGCCCGCAAAGAGATGCTTTTCGACGAGCCCCTGTACGGCGTCATCGGCGGACTGCATTTCCCGGTCACCGCCTCCCGCTCGGTGCGGCACGGCATTCCGGCCCAGCAATACTTTGGCACGGGCCGCTGGCCCTGGGATCATACCACCAAAGCCGATGTGCATGAGGCCATTTCCTTCATCTATCGCCGCGATCCCAAAGTGGTCTCGCTCTCGCCCCACGATAGCTGCGACTGGTCGCTGGCCGCCTTCCGGGATGCTTTCGGTGATCGTTATGTAGATTTGATGGTGGGGAAAGAGATCGTCATATGAGTTCAAAGCCGATCGTTCACATCTACACCGACGGCGCCTGCCTGGGAAACCCCGGGCCCGGGGGCTGGGCGGCGCTGTTGCGCAGCAATGGTCACGAAAAGGAGCTGACGGGCGCTGCCAGCAAGACCACCAACAATCGCATGGAGATGCGGGCGGCCATCAACGCCCTGAACGCGCTGAAGCGCCCTTGCATCGTCACCATCCACACCGATTCGCAATATCTGCGCCAGGGCATTACGCAATGGGTGCGCAACTGGCAGCGCAACGGCTGGAAGACGGCCAACAAAAAGCCGGTGAAGAACAAGGATCTGTGGCAGGCGCTGCTGAAGGCCATCGAGCCGCACGAGGTGCGCTGGGAGTGGGTGAAGGGACACGCCGGGCATGAAGAGAATGAGCGGGTGGATGCGCTGGCCACGGAGGCGGCCCGCACCCGGGCGAAAGACGCGCCGCACGATCTGGGGTGAGCGGGAGGCCAGCCCTGACCGAAGCTGTTTTCGCGCGGCGCAACCTGACAGGTTCCGGCCAGCAAGCTGAATTTATGTCCAAATCAGCCCATCGCCCACTTGTTGGCCAAGCCCACTCGTCCGCCTGGAACCTG
>JALSPL010000279.1 GCA_026985975.1 Anaerolineae bacterium
GACGGGTTTGCGCCGGGATGAAACGGGCCAACGCCCGTTGCTGGCCCATCTGCGCCTTCACTGGCGACATTGGCTGGGCGTGGAGCTGCTATTTGTGCTGGCCATGGCGGGTTGGGCTTTTTTCCGGGCCTACAATCCCGATATCGCCGGCACCGAAAAGCCCATGGAGATCGCGTTCATCAACGGCGTCTTCAACTCATCCGCGTTCCCGCCGCAAGACCCATGGCTGGCGGGTTTTGGCATCAGCTACTACTATTTTGGCTATGTGCTGCTGGCCATGCTGGCCCGACTTTCAGGCGTGACCACCACCGTGATCTTCAACCTGGGCCTGGCCGCGATCTTCGCTTTCGCGATCACCGAAAGCTACGGTCTGGCCCACGCCCTGGTGGTCGGCGACAAAAAAATGCCCGGTTCGCAGCTTGCTGGCTGGATTTACGGCCTGCTGGCGAGTGTGTTTGTGGCCCTCATGGGCAATCTGGAAGTGCTGCTGGAAGTCTTGCACGCTAAAGGGCTGCTTTCCCAGGCCGCGCTCGCCTTTTTCGATATCAAAGACCTGGCCGCCGCGCCCGTCACCGGCAGCTTCAATCCCAACGCCGGGGGCTGGTGGTGGTGGCGAGCCTCGCGCGTCATCCATGATTACAACTTCGCGCACACCGGCAGCCAGGAAGTCATCGACGAATTCCCGCAGTTCAGCTTCATCCTGGGCGATATGCACCCCCATGTGCTGGCCATCCCCTTTGCCCTGCTGCTCATCGGCCTGGCCCTGTCGTTGTTTTTGGGTCTCACGCAAAAACGCGAAGGCGCAAAGGTGGAAGAAGACGCGGCGGGCTGGCGGGATGCGTGGCGGCAAGTGCAGGAGGCGTTCGGGTTGGATGGCTGGGGGTTGGCCCTGGCGGGCCTGCTGGTGGGGGCTATGGGCTTCCTCAATACCTGGGATTTTCCCATCTACGTCTTCCTCCTCACCCTGGCCTACGCGCTGGGCCGCGGCTATCAGGGCCTGACCTTTGGCAGGCGTTTCTGGAAGGAAACGACGGTCGTCTTCTTCTCTCTGGCAGTCATCGGCGTCATCGCCTACCTGCCATTTTATCTCAGCTTCAGCTCCCAGGCGGGCGGCCTGCTGCCCAACGTGGTCAACCCCACCCGCTTCGTGCAATTCTTCCTCATGTTCGGGGTTTTTCTCACCGCCCTCCTCTTCCTGCTCATCGCGGCCTGGCGACGTCACGCCCCGGCCCGGAGCCAGCTTTTGCGCTGGATGTTGAGCGTATGGCTGCTGCCCGCCCTCTTCCTGGCCCTCTCCATCCTGCTGGTGTCACTTTCGCCCGAGCTGCGGCAACGGGTGGCGGGCCTGCTGGGCGGCGCTCCCGGCGATCTGCCGCCCGCCATCCTCCGTCTGCGTCTGACCACGCCCGGAGTGTGGCTCATCGTGGGAGGCCTGCTGGCCGTGGCGCTGGCGCTGCTGGCGCAAGTCTGGGGAGATCTCACGCAAAGGCGCAAAGACGCAAAGGATGAAGCAGAAAAAGAGGAGCCGCCCTCGCCCAGCCTGAGCTTCGCTCTGGCGCTGTTCGGCACGGGCCTGCTGCTGGTCTACGCGGTGGAATTCGTCTATCTGCGCGACCAGTTTGGCACGCGCATGAACACCGTATTCAAATTCTACTATCAGGCCTGGCTGCTCATGGGCGTAGCCAGCGCCTACGCAGTCTACTACATCCAGACCCGCGGGAGCAGGCTTCTCAAAGCGGCCGGGATCAGCCTCATCCTGCTGCTGACAGCGGTGGGCCTGCTCTATCCCGCCTTCGCCATCCCCAGCAAGGCGGGCGGCTTCAAGGGCGATCCCACCCTGGACGGGGCCGCTTTCATCCAGCGTTACAATCCCGATGAATACGCGGTCATACAATGGCTGCGAGAAAACGCTGCGCCCGACGCGGTCATCCTGGAAGCGCCTGGCCGCTCCTACACCGACGACGACTTCATCTCCGCCTTCAGCGGTCGCCCCACCCTGCTGGGCTGGAGCGGGCATGAACTGCAATGGCGGGGCAGCTATGATGAACCGGGCCGCCGCGAGCCCCTCATCGGCGCCATCTACAAAAACCAAGCGCCCGATCTCACCCGCGAGACGGTGCAGGAATTTGGCATCGAATATCTCATCGTCGGGCCCAAAGAACGAGAAAAGTACAAAATCTCGCCCCACGCCGAAAGCAGCTATCAGCAACTGTGGGAGCCCGTCTTCACCTCGGGCCCCTACACCATCTACCACTGGCGCGGCGGAGCCCCCGCGGGAGGCAGTGAGCAGTAAACAGTAAGCAGTCGTCATGAACGATTGCCCGCCGACGCCGATGAAAATGGCCTACAACCCGATGATAGACGATGATTTGCTCCCAGCCGGATTTACTATCCAGCGGGTCAGACGTCTACCAACACCGGCGGATTGCATATCCGCCCCGGAGCGTTTTTTACTTTTTTGATTTTATCTGCGTAGATCAGATTTTTTCGCTTTTTCTGCGTTCTATTTTTTTGCATCTTTTTTCATTAGCGACTCCGCGCCTCTGCGTGAGATCAATCTATTTTCAGAACATCAACCATGACAACAACCACCTCCTCCCCACCCGCCGCCAAACCCAGTCTGGCCTGGCTGACCATGGAGCGGCTGGCCTACGCCCTGCTCATCCTCGCGCCCACGGCCATCCGCCTGGTGGACCTGGGCGGACGCGCACTCTCGCCCGTCGAGGCCAGCGCCGCACTGCGGGCCTGGCAGCAAGCCCAGGGTCTGCATCCGGCGCTGGATGCGGGCGGGCCGCTGCTCTTCAGTCTGCAAAGCCTCACGTTTTTCATCATGGGAGCCACCGACGCCCTGGCCCGGGCCTGGCCCTTGCTGGCCGCGGCCGCCCTGCCCCTGGCCTTCTACTTCATGCGGGATTGGCTGGGGCGCTGGCAGGCCCTGACCGCGACGACCCTCATCACCCTTTCACCCCTGGTCAACGCCTTCGCCCGCCGCAGCGATGGCGTCAGCTTCGCGCTGCTGGCCGCGGCCATCGCCCTGGCCGGATGGACGCGAAGACTGGATGGCAAGGCGGATGGCTGGCGTTGGACGCTGGCGGGCGTGGCCATCGCCCTGCTGGCCGGGCCTGCGGGAGTCACGACGCTCATCGCCCTGGCCATCATCTTCCTCCTCACCCAGCCCTCTGCCCCCCGGCGCTCAGCGCCCGCGGCCAGCGATTGGGGCATCTTTGCCGCCATCCTCCTGGCAGGCGGAACCCTCTTCTTCACCCGCTTCGACGCCCTGGGCCTGACCGCCATCAATCTCACCCAGTGGCTCGGCGATTTCTCCCTGGCCCCGCTGTCGCTCCTGACCGGGCTCATCCGCCTGCTGGCCGATGAGCCGCTGCTCTCCCTGTTCGGATTCATGGCCATCCTCTGGGGCCTGCGGCAGAGCCGGACGCTGCGGGCATTGAGCCTGGCCGCGACCGTGGCCGCCCTCATCGCCATCGCCCAGGGGCCCGATGTGGCGTACAGTCGGGCCGTGACCGCGTTTTTCCTGGCTCTGCCCACTGCCGCATTTCTGGTGCATCTGGCCCGCGGCGGCAATTTCAGCTTCCGCAGCCTGGAGCAGATTCTTTTTGTCATCGTCCTGATTCTGCTGGCGTTTTTGTCCGTCTACGCCCTGGTCTCCTTCGCCAAAAGCGGAGACTTCCAGCAACTCACGCTTTTCTTCATCACCATACTCATGGCGCTCATCATCTCGGGCGTCTTCATCTGGTTCATCGGCTGGCAAGAAGTGCGCGGCGGCCTGCTGATGACCGGACTGATCCTCACCCTGCTTTTCGGAGCAGGCATGATCTGGAGCCTGGCCTTCAACCACACCCTGCCCAACCTGGCCCGAGTCTCGCCCACCGAAACCATGCCCGACGCCCGAGACCTCGTCGCCACCTACGGTGACATCAGCCAACGCCTCACGGGCGACCGCTGGGCCGAAGCAATCGTTCTCATCCCCGGCAGTCAAGCGGACGATGTGATACAATGGCATCTCCGCCGCGCCGCACAATTCAGCATGACAAAGAGCATCGATCCTCATCAACCGCCCGCCATCATCATCACCCCCGCCGACGCCGAGCTGACGCTGGGCGATAACTACGCCGGACAGACCTTCACACTGCTTTCCAACTGGGGCGTCGATCATCTCGCCTCCACCAACGACGCCATCCGCTGGTTTTTCTACCGCCGGGCGCCCTTCCCGCCCCCCGCAGCCGACGCCGTCAATCTGTGGGTGCGCCTGGATCTGCTGGATCTCGGTCAACAGCCCTGATCATGCCCACTGCTTTTATCACCGGCGCCAACAGCTTTCTGGGAGCGACCCTGACCCGCCAACTTCTGGCCCGGGGCTGGCAAGTGCGCGGGCTCATCCGCCCCGGCAGCAACGACATCCTCCTGCAAGACCTGCCCGACCTGACGCGGGTAACCGGGGATCTGTTGCAACCGGCAAGCTGGCGAAAGGCGCTCAGCGGATGCGACGCCCTTTTCCATGTCGCGGCCAGCTACACGCATGATCCTCGCAGCGTCGCCCGGATGAAAACCATCAATGTGCGGGGAACGCAGGTTCTGCTGGAATCGGCGCTGGACGCCGGCATCCAGCGTATCGTGCACACCAGCACCATCGGAACCATCGGCCAGCCGCAAGATGGCAGCCTGGCCGACGAAGAAACGCCCTTCAACCTGCCCAACCCCTCGGCCTATGTGCTCAGCAAACGGGCGGGCGAACAAATTGCCCTGGATTTGGCAACGCAGGGGGCGCCCATCATGGTGGTTCACCCCACCGCCATGCTGGGCCCGGGCGATTGGCGGCCCAGCGCCAGCGGTCGCATCGTGCTGGCGTATCTCCACGACCGCCCCCTGCGCTACATGCCCGGCGGCGTCAACTGGACCCCGGTGCAGGATGTGGCCACAGGCATGATCCTGGCGCTGGAGAAAGGCCAGCCGGGCCGCCGCTACATCCTGGGCCACGCCCGCGGCAACCTCTCCGAGACCGAATTCCGGGCGCTGCTGGCCCGGGCCAGCGACAAACCCGCGCCCAAACCGCGCGAAGCGCGGTGGAAACAGCAACTTCGCCGTCTATTGAAGACAACGCCCCCGCCCCGACCGCCATCCCGCCCCGGAACCTCCCCGCAAAGACTGACCTGTAACCCGGCCCGCGCCATCGCCGAGCTGGGCATGCCCCAATCCGACCTGCTCACCGCCGCCCGCCAGGAAGTCGCCTGGTATCGACAAATGGGCATGTGGTAATCTCATGCGCATTCGACTCATCAAACTCCTTCTCATGCTGGCCCGCCTTCCTCTCATCGGGGGCCTGTTTTTGCGCGGGGCCATGAAGCTGGTCGGGCCTTACAAAAATCGGCGATTACTGATGAATCTGAGCCGTCGCAGCTTCATCTCGCCCCGGGCCGACATCGCTTGCCCGGCGCTGACGCTGGGAAAAATGGTCTTCATCGACGACAACGTCACCCTCTACGCCCATCGCGATGGCGGCGGCATCGGCATCGGCGATCATTCCTCCATCCAGCGCTTCACCATCCTCGAAACCATCCGCGGGGGCGAGATCAACATCGGTCGGCACAGCCACATCCAGTCGGGATGCAACCTCACCGCGGCCCTGGGCGGCATTCACATCGGCGATCATGTGCAACTGGCTCCCCGCTGCGCTCTCTACCCCTACCAGCACGGCATTTCCGACCTGGAAACCCCCATCGCCCAGCAGCCCATCACCAGCAAGGGCGACATCATCATCGAGGATGACGCCTGGCTGGGCGTGGGCGTCATCGTCATGGATGGCGTCACCATCGGCCGGGGCGCGGTCATCGGGGCAGGAGCCGTCGTCACCAAAGACGTCCCTCCCCTGGCCATCGCCGTGGGCGCCCCCGCCAAAGTCGTCGGCTATCGCGACGCCCAAAAACGCCCCGCCCCTCAATCCCAATCCTAATCCCACTCCCAATCCTAATCCTATTCCCAATCCTATCCCCAACCATGCCAAGAGACCTCTTCAAACTCATCGACTCCAATCCCTTCGTTATCGGCGATGGGGCCATGGGCACCATGCTGCAACAAAAGGGCCTGACCACCGGCGGCGCGCCCGAACTCTGGAATGTAGAGCGCCCCGACATTATCAAAGAAATCTATCAGGGCTACGTGGATGCAGGCTCACAGATCATCGAGACCAACACCTTCGGCGGCACCCGCTTTCGTCTGGCCCTCCATCAACTGCAAGACCGCGTCCACGAACTAAACCTGGCGGGCGCGGTCCTGGCCCGGGAAGTCGCGGGCGAGGCTGTGCTGGTGGCCGGATCCATGGGTCCCACCGGCGAGCTGATGCAGCCCATGGGCGAGCTCACCCCCGAGAGCGCCCGCGCAGCCTTCGCCGAACAGGCCGCAGCCCTGGCCGAAGGGGACGTCGATTTCTTCCTCATCGAAACCATGAGCGATCTGGATGAAGTGAAAGCAGCGGTGGCGGGCTGCCGTCAGGTCAGCGATCTGCCCATCGCCACCACCCTCACCTTCGATACGAATCATCGCACCATGATGGGCGTGAGTCCGGCCCAGGCCTTGCAAGAACTGGCTGCGGCGGGCGTCAAGATCATCGGGGCCAACTGCGGCAACGGGCCCGACGAGACCCGGCGCGCCATCCAGGAAATGGCGGCAGTACGGCCTGAGGGCATTTATCTCATGGCCCAGAGCAACGCCGGCCTGCCCCACATCGAGCATGGGCAAGTGCATTACGACGGCACGCCCGAGGTGATGGCGCAACTGGCGCTGGATCTGGCGGGCATGGGCGTGGACATCATCGGGGCCTGCTGCGGCAGCACGCCCGCCCACATCGCAGCCATGCGCGAAGCCCTGCTCACCCAGCCCATCCCCGAATTCAAGATGGAATTGCCCCAGACGCCCGCCCCGCCGTCAACGCCCCAGCGCGAACGCAGAGAACGACGCAGGGGACGTCGTCAACGCGGGAGCAAGCACTAACATAACTACCCTAAACCCCATTTGAATGCGCCCCAAACACAAAACTCCCCGCCCGGATGTCCGGAACGGGGAGTTTTTGATACAAGATCGGGGGTCTTACTTGATCTCGACGGTAGCGCCTTCGGCTTCCAGCTTGGCCTTGGCTTCCTCGGCCACCTCTTTGCTGACAGCTTCGAGGATGACGGAGTCGGATTCCTCGACCACAGCCTTGGCCTCTTTCAGGCCCAGGTTGGTCAGGGCGCGCACGGCCTTGATGACCTGAATCTTCTTGGGGCCGTGGTCTTTCAGCACCACGTTGAACTCGGTCTGCTCTTCTTCGGCCTCTTCGGCGCCACCGGCGGCGCCGGGCATCATGCCGGCAATGGCGACAGGCGCAGCGGCGGAAACGCCCCAGCCTTCTTCGAGCATCTTCTTCAGCTCAGCGGCTTCCAGCAGGGTCAGGGCGCTGAGATCATCGTACAATTTTTGCAAATCTGCCATGGTAAAAATCTCCTTGATTTTATAGAGGAATGTTTTTTGTGAGAGTCAATGAATGGATGAAGGGAATCAAGCGGCTTCAGCGGTCTCTGCGCCGCCTTCCTTGTCGATACGGGCCTGCAAAACGCCCACGATGTCGCGTTGAGGCGCAGAAATAGCGCCAAGCAGCGAGGTCATCGGCGCCACAATCGTGCCGATGAGGGATGCGCGCATGACATCCTTGGTGGGCAGGTCAGCCAGAGATGTAGCGGCCGCGGCGTCCAGGATAGTTTCGCCCAAAATGCCGCCGGTAATGATAAAGCGCTCTTTGCCGACTTCTTTGACGAAGGCCTTCAGAGCTTTGGCCCCGGCCCCGATGTCTTCGCCCAGGAAGACGAAGCCGATGGGCCCCACGAAAGCGTCCTCGGGAATGGGGCGGTCGAGCTCATTCAGCGCCCGTTTCATCAAAGTCTTCTTGGCCACGACGATCCGGGCGTCCGCTTCTCGCAGGCCGCCGCGCAGGCTTTGCATTTCCTGCACGGTGAGCCCGAGGTATTGCGCCAGAACAATGGCGTGGCTCTTTTCGATCATCTCCTTGTAGGATTCGATCAGTTCCGATTTACGTGCTTTTGTGATTGGCAAGTGATATCACCTCCTTTGCCTGGAAATTGAGTCAAAGATAATCTTTGTGATAAAAAAGCCTCCGCATCGGGCCGACGCGAAGGCAGTAATTCAGTCAGGAGGCAATCCCAGACCGGTTGACTTCGCCTCGGCAGGAAATTAAGTCTCAAACGAGACGCCTGCTGTCTTCGACGGAAGGCTATTTTGTTGAAAAGAACAGCTTCGTAAATAGAAGGCGGATGACGCAGAAAAAGCCGATCTGCGGGCAAGCAAATATGTCTGCGTTCCTACTTATGCAAGGATGCTGCGCAAGGCGCTCAGAGCGGAGATGTCGATTTTGGCTCCAGGGCCCATGGTGGGCGTAATGACAGCCTTGCGGATGTATGCGCCTTTGGCCGAGGCGGGTTTGGCCCGGATCACCGAATCCATAACTGCAGCCAAATTCTCCAGCAACGCCTCCGTCTCGAAATTACGCTTGCCGAAGGGGATGTGCAGGTTACCGGTGCGGTCGACGCGATAGCTGACGCGGCCTTTGCGGGCCTCGTCGATGACGCGTTTCAACTCGCCCGGCTGCACGATGGTGCCAGCTTTGGGGCTGGGCATGAGGCCACGCGGGCCCAGAACCCGGCCCAATCGCCCGACTTTGCCCATGACTTTGGGCAAGGCGATGGCCATATCGAATTCAAGCCAGCCGCCCTGGATTTTCTGCACCAGATCATCCAAACCGACGTAGTCGGCGCCCGCCTCTTCGGCGATCTGGGCGGCCTCGCCATCGGCGAAAACCAGGATGCGAGTTTGTTTGCCTGTGCCGCGAGGCAGCACCACCACGCCACGAACCATTTGATCAGCGTGACGAGGATCGACGCCCAGACGCATGTGCACTTCCATGGTCTCGTCGAACTTGGCGGTGGGATGTTCCTTGAAGAAATTGATAGCTTCTTCGGGCGTATAAGCCCTGTCCTCAAGCAAGGACGCAACAATGTTGTAATTCTTTCCGTGCTTTGCCATCATAAACCTCCGTGGTCATAACGGGCGTTTTCACGCCCTGCCACAAATGAGTGAAAAAAGTTGAGTCGCCTGAAAAAAGCCTCACCACGGAGGCGCAGAGGGCACGGAGGAAGAAAAAGGTGGAGGTTCGGAGGTCTTTTCTCTGTGAACTGCCATGATGTTCTCCGTGTTCTCCGTGTCTCCGTGGTAAAATAACCTTTTTCAGTGGACCTAAAGTTGAAGATCAATGATTAAAGAAAACCAGATGACGTGACGACCATACTCCGAAACGCCTCTTCTTTAATCATCAGTCATTGAGTGATTAACCTTCGACGACCTCGATGCCCATGCTGCGAGCGGTGCCTTCGATCTGACGCATGGCGCCTTCGATATCGACCGCGTTCAGATCCTTCATCTTGGTCTCGGCGATTTCTTTCACCTGCGACCGAGTCACTGTGCCCACTTTATCCAGCAAAGGATTGCCGGCGCCCGACTTGACGCCCGCAGCCTTCTTCAACAGATCGGAAGCAGGGGGCGTTTTGGTGATGAACGTGAAGGAGCCGTCGGTGTAGACGGTGATCTGGGCGGGGACGATATTGCCGATCATCGTGCTGGTGCGGGCGTTGTATTCTTTGCAGAAGCCCACGATGTTGATGCCATGCTGACCCAGGGCCGGGCCCACAGGGGGGGCGGGCGTCGCCTTGCCCGCAGGCAACTGCAAGGTGATAACTGATTTTACTTTCTTTGCCATAAGTGCTCCGATTTCTCTAAAAAAATTTATCTGTCGGCGCTTGTCTCATCTGAGAAAACGCCGACCGTTCAATACATTGGATGGGTGATATTCAGGATTTTTCGACCTGCAGAAAATCGACGTCCACAGGCGTTTCACGGCCAAAAATGGAAACCAGGATGCGAACCTTGCCGCGCTCGATGTCTATTTCTTCCACAGTGCCATGAAAATCGGCGAAAGCGCCCTCGGTGATGCGAACTTTGTCGCCCGGCTTGAAGTTGACCTGCACCCGAGGCTGGCCCGACTCGATCCGGCTCATAATGTGATCGACTTCGGCGCTGCTGAGAGGCGTGGGGCGGTTGCCGATGCCCACAAAGCCGGTGACGCCGGGCGTGTTGCGCACCACCGACCAACTGTCATCGTCCAGCACCATCTGCACCAGAATATAACCGGGGAAGACGCGGCGCTCGACCACGCGGCGTTCGCCGTCCTTCAGTTCGATCTGCTCTTCGGTGGGGACGACGACCGCGAAAATACGATCGCCCATGGCCATGGACTCAATCCGGTGTTCCAGATTGCGTTTGACGCGCGACTCCATGCCCGAGTAGCAATGCACCACATACCACTCGCGCCCATCGGCTGCTTCTTGAGATTCCTCAGAGGCGTCCGGCGCGTCATCCGACAGGACATCATCATCCTGAAAGGAGCCAGCCATATCAAATTCGTCTTCGGGATCTTGGTTTTGCCGGGAGTGATCTGTCACGAGTCTGGAATGAGAGAGTTGGAGTCTGGCGAAAATTATTTTGGCCGCTTTTCAAGTCATTTTTTGACACAAATTAAGCGAATTTATCGAATTTTTCTCTTCTTTTTTCGTATAATTCGTGTCAATTCGCGTCAAAATCAAAAACGCCAGAGTCCAGTAAAAGAGCAGAGAATGCGAAAAACTAACGATAGAGGATAAAGTTCATCAATTGCGCGGCAACTGCGTCGGTCACGCCTAAAATAAATGCCATGGCAAGGGTGACAGCCAGGACGATGCCACTAAGACGCAGCCACTCCTCCCGAGTCGGCCAGGTGACCTTGGCAATTTCCGCACGGGTTTCGCGCAGATATTTGGTTACCGGGTTAACTTTTTTGGCAGAAGCCTCATTTTTCGATTTGGCCATGAATGCCTGGCTCCTTGTGGAGAATAAAGAAGGGGAATGAATAAGCCCTGACGGTTTAAGACACCGCCCGGTTTCCCAAGCGGTGTCTTTGCCATCAAGAGCAGGCGAGGCAGGACTTGAACCCGCAACCTGCGGTTTTGGAGACCGCCGCTCTGCCAAGTTGAGCTACTCGCCTTCAGCGAATCAGGCCAAAATGCTGCTAACTGCGGCCCGATTGTATAGAATACCTTATTTTGTCTCGCGATGCAAGGTGTGACGACGACAACGCGGGCAGTATTTCTTCATCTCAATGCGCCCGGTCTGGTTGCGCCTGTTTTTGCTTGTAAGATAATTACGCTCTTTGCATTCGGTGCAGGCCAGGGTGACCAGCACGCGGTTTCCTTTTTTAGCCACAGTGTGACTTACCTCATTTTAGGATAAAATCTGAATGGGGAGCAAGCAACAGCTCCTTGCTCCCCGGTTGACAGCAAAATAGGGATAAACGAAATTCTATTCGAGAATCTCGGTGATGACGCCGGCGCCGACGGTGCGGCCGCCTTCGCGAATGGCGAAGCGGGAGCCCACTTCCAACGCCACGGGCGAGATCAACTCCACTTCCATGTTC
>JALSPL010000280.1 GCA_026985975.1 Anaerolineae bacterium
TTGTCGATATGGCCACCCGCTTCAGCAATCATCGCAGCGAAGGGTCGCTGATGGCGGGGCTCACTTTTGCGGGGCTGCTGCTGGCGGCAGGCCTGACCCTGGCGGGCCTTGGCGGCAACGATCTGGTGGCGGGCGTGGCGCTGGTTGATGATCTCAGCCGCTATCTGGATCTGGCTGTGTTACTGGCTGCGGGTCTGAGTGTGTTGCTGGCCTGGCGCTACGCGCCCGAGTTCACGAATCAAACCAGTTCGTTTTATGCGCTGGTGTTGCTGGCCACCGCCGGCATGATGTTCCTGGGCAAGTCGGTGGAGCTTATCACTATGTTCGTCAGTCTGGAGATTCTGTCGGTGTCTTTGTATATTCTCACCGGGTTCAACAGACATCAATTGGCCAGCGCCGAGGGCGCACTCAAGTATTTTTTGCTGGGGGCGTTTTCTTCGGGCTTTTTCCTGTATGGCATGGCGTTGATGTATGCTGATACGGGTAGCACTCAGCTTTCCCAGATATCGGCAGACAGCACGGGCGGATTTTTGATTTTGGCCGGGTTGGCATTGCTGCTGGTGGGGTTTTTCTTCAAGTTGGCCGGCGTTCCTTTCCACATGTGGGCGCCCGATGCGTATCAGGGCGCGCCCACGCCGGTGACGGCGTTTATGTCGGTGGCCACCAAAGCGGCGGTGTTCGTGGCCCTGTTCCGGGTGCTGGCCGCGATGCCCGGTTCCATAGCGCCGCTGTGGGCTTCGGCCATCGCCGTCATTGCCGCGCTGACCATGACCTGGGGCAATTTCGCGGCCCTGCGCCAGATCAGTCTCAAGCGTATGTTGGCGTACAGCTCTATCGCTCATGCCGGTTATATGATGACGGGCGTGGTGGCGGGCGCTGATGGCCTGAACGCCGTGCTCTACTATCTTTTCGCATACGCTTTCATGAATATCGGCGCTTTCGCCGTGGCGGCGATGCTGGAGCGCCCCAATGTGCACGAGCGGCAGGATGCGGATATTGCCGTCGCCCGCGGATTGTTCAACCGTCGTCCCATGCTGGCGGTGGCCATGGCCATCTTCATGCTGTCATTGGCGGGCGTGCCGCCTCTGGTCGGTTTTTTTGGCAAGTTGTATGTTTTCAGCGCGGCGGTGAGCGCAGGCTGGGCCTGGCTGGCCGTGATCGCCATGATCAACAGCGTTGTCAGCGCCTATTATTATCTGCGAGTGGTGGTGGTCATGTTCATGTCGCAGTCAGACGAGCAGAGTTATGTGCGCACCAGTTTGCCGGGCGGCGCTGCGGTGGCCATCGCCATCGCCGCCGCGGGCGTGCTGCTCATGGGCCTGCTGGCCTCGCCCGTGTTCGTACAGTTGGGCCAGGCTGTGATTGCATTGCGATAAACTACGCCAACATTCCGTAAAAATGATGGAGCGCATCCAGACGCAGGATGCGCTTTTTTGACCGTTGAAATGTCGATGCCAGCATTTTCGATCTTTGAAGCGCCGTCATCTCGTCTGGACGCCTATATCGCATTGCTGGAAGAGGCCGCGGCGTGGCTGTGGGCCCGGGGCGTGCGCCAGTGGCGGCCCGGCGAGCATCGGGCGGCTCGGGCCCAGCTTCTTTCTCTGCTCCATCGCGGCTGTCTCATCCTGGCGCAAGAAAAGGGGCGATTGGCGGGCGGTTGCCTGCTGACGGAAATTGCACCCGTCTGCTGGCCCGACGCGCCCGAGGATGCGCTGTATCTCAGCGGGTTGGTGGTCTCTCGTTGGGCCGCGGGGCGGGACCTGGGCGGGCGGATTCTGGATGAGGCGATGCAGGCGGTGCGGCGGCGGGGCAAAAAACGTCTGCGACTGGATTGCTGGGATGGCAACGCCTTTCTGAAGCAATACTATCTGGATCGGGGCTTTTCGGACAGAGGCAGGGTGCGGGAAGCAACGTATTGGGTGCGACTGTTTCAACGCGATTTGTAAAATAGCATGAAACCCGATAGGCTGATAAAACGTAATGACCTTGGTGCCTCTTCAGCACGTCACCATGCCGCGCACCCCCCAAATCCCCCAACACCAAGGACAATCGCCTCATGAAAAACCGAATTTCGCTCGTCATCATTCCGCTTTTCGCCATCATGATCCTGCTGGGCGCCTGCGCCGGGCAGACTGCCCCGTTCGCGAGAAACCCCCTCAATCCCGCGGCTGCGTCCACACCCGATCCCTGGTACCAGGCCATTGCAGACGTCCAGGCCGAACTGGAAGGAGCGAATCTGGACGCCCACTTCGCCTATTATCAGGAAACCGCGGGCAAAACCGACGCCTATCTGGGCCAGCTTGAAAAAGTGCGCCCGGCCCTGAATGCCATCGACACATTGAAAGAGACGGACATCCCGGTACTGGGCAATGCCTGGCAGATGCTGGTGCGGGCCCTGGAGCAGGTGGATGAACGACTGGGCGACCTGCTGGAGACCCATGAACGCCTGCAGCAACTGGATCAACTGAACGCCACCCAAACCGCCGTGGAGCAATTTCAGACCGATCCCACACAGCAGACCCTGCAGGCCATGGGCGAAGAGATGGCAAAAGCCGATTTCATCCTCACCGGTGTGGACAAGGATGCGGCCAGCCTGCAGGACAAGGTGGACGGCTTGCTGGAAGCTGTGGGCAAAACGCAGTCGGGCCTGGCGCTGATTGGCGGCATTGCTCCCCCTTTGCAGGATGTCGTCAAACAAGTGCAACAATTCATATCGCCAATCCCCTGCAAGAACTGTCGGACACGCTGGGCGCCCTGCGCAAGCAGATCGCCGAGGACCGCGACGCTTTCTGGCGCATCCGGAACATCATCAACAAGATGGAGAACCAGCCCCAATCCTTCCTGCATCCGATAAAATTGCTACCAGTATGATCGGGGACAGACTATGTCCAGTATCCTGTGGACTTTCAGA
>JALSPL010000281.1 GCA_026985975.1 Anaerolineae bacterium
ACGATAAAACATATCGTCGATCTTGTATGTTTTACTCAGCTCCTGCAAATTGGGCCCCACGCGTATCGGGCGTTCTCCGGTGCTGGGCAAAAACTTCTGGCCAATGCCCAGCACCCAGATCAGACTAAAAATCAGCGTCGGCAAGCCAACCACTGTAATAGAAAATAGTCCCAGCGACACGCCTGTTTGCTGCTGAAGAATATCGGCGGCAATGAGACTGGACGGCGTGCCCAGCAATGTCAGATAACCTCCCAGGGCCGTGAATGTCCCCACAGGAAGCAGCAACTTGCCCAAAGGCGTCTTGCTGGCTCGGCTCAACCGATATCCCAAAGGCAACATGATCACCAGGGCCGCCAGATTGGCCATAAAGGCCGAGAACAGGCTGGTGACCAAAAAAAGCAGCCCCGATAGTCGTCGCGGCGAACGTCCGCCTGCATCCAGCATCCATTGGCCGATGAGTGCGATGGCTCCCGAACGTTTCATGCCCCCAGACACCACATAGATGCCGGCCAGCGTGATGGTGGCCGGGGCGGAAAAGCCCGCCAGCGCCTCATCCGAACTGAGGACGCCGCCCAGATAAAGGACGGCCAACGTGCCCAGCGCCACCCAATCCATGGAAAACCGCCCGCTGGCAATCATGCCTACGCTGACGGCCAGCGCTATCGCAGTGAAGATCGCCTGCCAGCTCATGTTTGCCGCCATTACCTGAACCCCAGTTTCCTGTCTTTCATACTCACCCAGCGCGTGTGCCCCAAAATCATGTGATCCAGCACCTCGATGTTCAAAATGTCACCGGCTTCGACAATGCGGCGAGTCAGAATCACATCTTCGGGCGATGGGGTGGGATCGCCGCTGGGGTGATTGTGAGCGATGATGATGGCGGCGGCGTTGTGGCGAATCGCTTCCTTGAAAATTTCGCCTATGCGGATGCTGGTGGTGTTCAGCGTGCCCTTGTAGATGGTTGGGGTCGCAATCACCGCATTTCGGGAGTCTACCAGCACCACTTTGACATGCTCCTGGTCTGTGTAAGCCAATTCCGATAGCAACAGGCGGGCGACCGCTTCGGGTGAATCCGCTTTGGGGCGATCTTCGGGCATGGCCCGCATCACCCGGCGGCCCAGCTCGATGGCGGCCATAATCTGGGCGGCCTTGGCTGCGCCCACGCCATGTTGTCGCTGTAGATCAGTGAAGCTGGCCCGGGCCAGCGCCGGCAGCGTGCGATAGGATCGTATCATATCCGTGGCCATGTCGATGACATTGACGCCCTGAGCGCCGCTGCGCAGGATGATGGCGATGAGTTCTGCGTCGCTCAGCGCCTGTGGCCCGAGCTTCGCCAGGCGCTCGCGCGGCCGCGTTCCCTCGGGCAGATCATGGATGGTGTAGGTGGGTTTCGGCTCCCTGGTTTTTGGCATGGGCGGCATATCTCGTGTGGGTAAACGACAGGAAAAAGGTGGCATTATTTTGGGCCCAAAACAAAAAAAGTGCAAGTGACCCATGACGGTCGCTTGCACGGCTGGTGCGAGTGTGCGATAGTTGGTTTTATGATTCGGCCAGTTTCAGGCGCAGCTCGCGGCGGCGCTCCGCTGCATCATGCAGGCGCTGCAAAGAGTTTTCCATGTGCTCCCGCGTGATCTCGCTTTCATCCAGCGTGACGCCGCTATCGTCGCCCGGCAGCGCTGTGGCGGCGACGCCTCCTTCCTGAATGTCTTGTCGGGCCATGCGCGCCCAGCTCACCACATCAACCCAGCCGTCGGCCAGAGATCGGTCGTCATCCAGCAGCGCTATGGGCATTTCCAAGATCATCGTCACCCGATCTTCGCTGAAATCAAACGCATGTTTGATGGGCTGGGTTTCAGCGGGTTTTGTCTGGGACGGCGGAGCGTTTTCTGTCTGAATTTCAGGGTCTATGTCTTCCTGGGCGGACGTTGCCGTCCCGCGGGCATTGATGCGGAAGGCCAGCCAGGAGCCTAAAAATGCGGCGATCAGAATGATCGCGCCAGAAATCAGGATGTCAACGGGGGAATTGAACATTTTGGTTCACCACGGCTGTGAATGGTCGCAATGGGGGAAGTTGCGACGGAGGGGAGAGATAGTATCTTGACAGTGAAATTCTTGTACGCGGAACAAAAAGTTACACAGAGAGCCACAGAGAAAAATCAAGAGCTTCACAGAGTTTTTTAGAGATTTCTCTGTGGTCCTCTGGCAATCTCTGTGAAACTCTGTGTTCCTGTTTGGTTCTGGCTCGGCCAGGTTAGGGTTCGAGTAAAATGACTGGGGTCAGTATACAACAGGGTCGCCATAATGACAATTTGTTCGTTCGGCGGGGATGCGTTTCAATTTGGAGGCAAATCCCCAAAGCGGACGCGGCGGGTTTTTATGAAAATTATGGTAACTGCTAAGGTAGCCTGATTGAGCGTAATTTACGCCTTGAAACGGATGCTTTTTAAAGCCACAACGTCAACTATCAAACGTCAAACGTCATCATTTTGTCTCGAAACGCCTGCTGAGACAGCAATTTTTGACGTTTGACGCATGACGTTTGACGAAATTCCGTAGAAATCGGCATGTTTTTCTCCGGCATGAACACCGCATACGTAAGCAGTTACAAATTATGATGTAAATCTAATGCTTCGTCGTTATACTGAACACAGAATCCCCTTCCGGCAAGATGCAGCTTCGTAAATAGAATGCAGATGACGTAGAAAGGTCCGAACGACGTAGATTAAAACGATGAAACCAGGAAAATCTGCGGCATCAGAAGTCTCTGCGTTCAGGTTTTTATTTTTATCGACGAGCAATCGCTCATGGCATCTGTTCGTAAATAGAACGCAGATGACGCAGAAAAGTCTGATCTGCGCAGATCAAAAAGATAAAATCAGAATAATCTGCGCTAATCTGCGAGT
>JALSPL010000282.1 GCA_026985975.1 Anaerolineae bacterium
CGGGAGCGAAGAATCTCGCGTTTGCAGACGGGGAGATTCCTCAGTCGCTGCGCTCCTTCGGAATGACGTAAACATAACTTTATTTACGAAGCAGGAGCCACGGGCGGCAGCCCGCCGATACCGATGAAAACGACCGGGGACCGGGGAGGGAGGACGGCTCACGCACGCTTTCGGTCTCCGGTCTCCCGTCTTCCGTCTATTTTCAAAGCAGGAGTCAGCCATGCTTCTCGCAGGCGATCTGGGCGGCACCAAGACCATCCTCGCCCTTTTCCCGCACGACGGCGACGCCCGAACGCCCGTCGTCCAGGCCCGCTACGTCAGTAAGGACTTTCCCAGCCTCACCCGCATCATCGACGCCTTTTTGGCCGAACATGAAGCGAGCATCGACGCGGCCAGCTTTGCCGTGGCCGGGCCCGTGGTCGCGGGCAAAGCCGATGTCACCAACCTCTCCTGGGTCATCAGCGAGCAGGGGCTGCGCGAGCGCCTGGACGATATCCCCGTGCGGTTGATCAACGACCTGCAAGCCGCCGCCTACGCCATCCCCGCGCTCACGCCCGACGATCTGCACATGCTGCATCCCGGCGAAGCCGACCCACGGGGAGCGATGGCCGTCATCGCCCCGGGCACGGGCCTGGGCGAGGCCTATCTGGTGTGGGACGGCGGCAAATATCGGGCCTACGCGTCGGAGGGCGGCCACACCGATTTCGCCCCCCGCAACGAGCTGGAGATGGCGTTGCTGCGCTATCTGCTGCGGCGCATGGATCATGTCAGCTATGAACGGGTGTGCTCGGGCGTGGGCGTCCCCAACCTCTACGCCTATCTCAAAGACAGCGGCTATGCGCCCGAGCCGCCCTGGCTGGCGCAGCAACTCCGGCAGGCCGATGACCCCACCCCCGTCATCGTCACCGCAGCCCTACAAACCTCGCCGCCCTGCGCCCTGTGCACCGCCACCCTCGATCTTTTCGTCAGCATTCTGGGGGCCGAGGCCGGCAATCTGGCCCTGAAAGTGCTCTCCACCGGCGGCGTTTACCTGGCGGGCGGCATTCCACCCCGCATTCTGGAGGCGCTGCGCCACGGACAATTCATGCAGAGCTTCATCCGCAAGGGCCGTTTCGCCGATCGGCTGGTGCGCATGCCCGTGCATATCGTGCTCAACCCCCACACCGCCCTCATCGGCGCCGCCCGCTACGGCTTCGATCTACTGGACGCCTGACCATGCGCATCATCGATCTCTCTCCAACGCTCTCGCCCGCAACCCCGGTGTGGCCCGGCGATCCGGCGCTGCGGCTGACGCATCCCGCCAGCCTGGCCCGCGGCGACGCCTTCAGCCTCACCGAGCTGACCATGAGCGCGCACACAGGCGCACACGTGGATGCGCCCGCGCATTATGTGCGCGACGGGGCCGGAGCCGACGTCATTCCTCTGGAAACGCTGGTGGGTCCGGCCCTGGTCGTGGATACGGGCGAGGCCGACATCATCAGCGCGGGCGTGCTGGATGGGCTGGCCATCCCGCCCGGAACGACGCGGCTGCTCTTTCGCACCCGCAACAGCGCCCGCGGCCTCATGGTCTCGCCCCGGTTCCACACCGACTTCGTCGCCATCGACGCGGCCGGGGCGCGCTGGCTGGTGCAGCGGGGCGTGCGGCTGGTGGGGATGGATTATTACTCGGCGGCCCCCTACGACGCCCTGGCCCCCACTCATCAGATCTTGCTGCGGGCGGGCGTGGTGATCGTGGAGGGCTTGAACATGATGGCGGTGGCGCCGGGCGGCTATGAGTTCATCTGCCTGCCTCTGAAGTTGAAAGACGCGGACGGCGCGCCGGCCCGGGCCATTCTCATCTCCCCATAGCATCATCCATCCATGACCCGCCGCGACGCCGCATTCTTCATCACCCTCTCCGCTATTTGGGGCTCCTCTTTTTTGCTCATCAAGGTGGGACTGCTGGGAGGTCTGGGCCCGCTGACGCTGGTGATGCTGCGGTTGCTGCTGGGCGCGGCCGCCATGGCGCTGCTGGCCCGCAAGCTGGGCGAGCATTTTCCCCGCAGCGGGCGCATTTTGGGCGTCATCGCCATCATGGCGCTGATCAACAACACCCTGCCCTTTTCGCTCATCACCTGGGGCGAACAATATATCCCCTCGGGCCTGGCCTCGATTCTCAACAGCTCCGTGCCCCTGTTCGCAGTCATCATCTCGCACTTTGCGCTCAGCGATGAACGATTCACCTGGAACCGGGTGGCGGGCGTGACGGTGGGATTCGCAGGCGTCGCCATCCTCTTTGCGCCCGATCTGTTCAGCCAGGGGCTCAGTGGTGCGGTTATCGGGCAATTGGCCATCATTCTGGCCTCGCTGGGCTACGCTGCCGGATCAGTCATCGCTCGCAAATATCTGCAGGGCGTGCCATCGGCCACGCTTTCGGCCCTGCAACTGAGTTTCGCCTTGCTGTGGGTGAGTCTCCCGGCGCTGGCGTGGGAAAAGCCGTGGACCATGCAGCCCACGGCTCTGGCCTGGTTTGCGGTTTTATGGCTGGGATTGGTAGGGACGGGCCTGGCCTATCTGATGTTCTTCAGACTCCTGAAAGCCATCGGAGCCACGCCCACAACCATGGTCACTTACGTCATCCCCATTTTTGCCGTCTTCTTCGGCGTCATCTTTCTGGGAGAACGCTTGTATTGGGCGCAATTGGCGGCGCTGGCGCTGATCTTCGCGGGCGTGTGGCTGGTCAATCGGCGGTGATGACCGGCAGCGTGGGGGTGGGCGCAGCAGTGTTCAGCGCTCAGTTTGCCGTGTTCAGCCGTGACGCGCGGGCGCGGGCATGATGCGCTCGGGCGGGCGCGATGCGCCCCATTCATTGCTGCTCCCCAGCCGGATTTACTATCCGGCGGCTTAACCGCCACGCCCG
>JALSPL010000283.1 GCA_026985975.1 Anaerolineae bacterium
CGCTGGTCAGGCGCCCGACGCTCCCGTCATCGGCGAAGCCAGCCCCACCGCGCCGCCCGCCCCCGTCGCAGGCGAAACGCCGACAGCCCAGCCGCCCACAGCGACGCCCCCACCCACCGACACCCCTACCATTACCCCCAGCCCCACCCTCACCGCCACCCCGGCCGAATCCATTCGCCTGCGGGTAGTCGTGACGCAAACCGCCTGGATTCGGGTGGTGACCGACGGCGAGGTGCAGATCGAATCGCTGGCCGATCCCGGTTATGATCAGGAATTCATCGCCTACCGCCAGTTGGAATTCCTCACCGGCAACGCCGGCGGGGTGAAATTGACCCTGGATGGGAAAGCGCTGCCGTCTTTGGGCGGAACGGGAGAAATCTCGACCTTCGTGTGGACGATTGAGGGAGGACAGGTCGTCGAGATCACGCCTACCCCCTCGCCCACTCCTTCGCCCACACCCGAAGCGGAACAAACCACAACAGTGACGCCAACGCCGACCCAGGGGGCAGGCGGTTAGTGATGACGAAAAAATCCCCGGCCTATTTCATTTTGACGCTGGGCTGCCCCAAAAATCAGGTGGATAGCGAGGCCATGGCCACGCTGCTGATGCAAAAGGGATATCGGGCCGTGGCCGACCCAGACGAGGCCGATGTGCTGGTGGTGAACACCTGCGGCTTTTTGCAGGCAGCGCAACAGGAGAGCATCGCCGCGCTGCAAGACCTGGGCTCGGGCAAAAAACGGCGGCAGGTTCTCATCGCGGCCGGGTGCATGGCCGAGCGGGATGGGGAAAAGATTCTGGAAGCCGTCCCCGAGGTGGATGCGCTGCTGGGCACGCTGCGCTGGCCCGAGATCATCACGTTGGCCGAACGCCTGCGCAGGGGCAAGAAACGCCGCCATCTGGCCCGCATGGCCCTGCTGGGCGAGCCGCCGCACCCGCTGGACGCGCCCACGCCCCGCCCGCCCCGACTCTATCCCTCGGCCTATCTCAAGATCAGCGACGGCTGTAACGCCTCTTGCGCTTTCTGCACCATCCCCGGCTTCAAGGGCAAACTGCGCTCCCACGCCTTCGAGAGCGTGGTGACCGAGGCCGGGAATCTGGTGCGGGCCGGAGCCAGAGAGCTGGTGATCGTGGCCCAGGACACCACCGATTATGGCCGCGACCGGGGCGAGCCCAACAGTCTGCCCCGGCTGCTCAATGCCATCGCCCGTCGCACGCCGGGCCTGGACTGGCTGCGGCAGATGTACGCCTATCCGGGCCACGTCAGCGACGAGCTGATCCAGGTGATGGCCGAAACCCCGCAAATCCTTCATTATCTCGACATCCCCCTCCAGCACGGACATCCCGCCACCCTGCGGCGGATGCGGCGGCCCAGCAATATCGACCGGGTGCTGAAGACCATCGAAAAACTGCGCGCGGCCATGCCCGACATCGCCCTGCGCTCCACCTTCATCGTGGGCTACCCCGGCGAGACCGAAGCGGAATTCCAGGGCCTGCTGGACTTCATCGAGGCCATCCAATTCGATAAAGTGGGCGTGTTCAAATTCAGTCCCGAACCGGGCACGCCCGCGGCCGCATTGCCCGACCCCATCCCGCCCGAGGTGCAGGAAGAGCGCTGGCATCGGGTCATGGCCTTGCAGCAGCCCATCTCACTGGCCCGCAACCGGGCGCAAATCGGACGCACGCTGACCGCGCTGACCGAGGCCCATGATGACGGCCACACCCTGGCCCGCAGCTACCGCGACGCGCCCGAAGTGGACGGCTATGTTATCATCCCCGGCGAGCTGCCTCTGGGCCAGATGGTGCAGGTGGAAATCGCGGACGCCATGGAATATGATTTGATTGGAGAGGTGGTGGAGGAGTAGGAGTAGGATTGGGATTAACGCGATGCAGTCCCAATCCCAATCCTATTCCCAATCCTATTCCTACTCCCAATCCTGATCCTCCCTTTTTCTCTCTGGAGATTCACTTATGACCCAAAAAATCCTCGTCACCGGCGGAGCCGGATACATTGGCAGTCATACCGTGCGCGAATTGCAGCGCCAGGGCTACGATGTCGTTGTTTTCGATAATCTGGTGCACGGCCACGCTCAGGCCGTGGAGGACGCCCCCCTCATCGTGGGCGATCTCCTGAATCCCGATCAGATTCAGGCGGTGTTTCAGCAGCACCCCGACATCGCCGGCGTCATCCATTTTGCAGCCTATGTCGAGGTGGGCGAGAGCATGAGCCAGCCGGGCAAATACTTCCGCAACAACATCCAGGGCAGCGTCAATCTGCTGGACGCCATGGTTGCGGCCGGGGTGAAGGCGCTGGTCTTTTCCTCCACCTGTGCGGTCTACGGCACGCCCGAGCATGTGCCGGTGACCGAGCAGGAAAGCTACAAGCCCGAAAGCGTGTACGGCGCGTCCAAACATCTGGCCGAGCAGGTGATGGCCTGGTACGACAAGACCCAGGGCGTCAAATTTACGCCGTTGCGCTATTTCAACGCCTCGGGCGCCAGCTTCGACGCTCGCATCGGCGACGAGTACAAACCCGCCAGCCGTCTCATCCCCCGCCTGATGGAATATCTGCTGGGCCAACGGGATGATTTCAAGGTGTTCGGCGATGATTATCCCACGCCCGACGGCACCGCCATCCGCGATTACATCCACGTGGATGATCTGGCCACGGCCCACATCGCAGCGCTGAAGTATCTGTGGAACGGCGGCGAGAGCATGGCTTTCAATCTGGGCACGGGCACGGGCAGCAGCGTGCTGGAGATCATCAACATGGTCAAGGAAGTCACGGGCCGGGATTTCGAGATCGAGATCGGCCCGCGGCGCCCGGGCGACGCGGTGCGCATCTGGGCCGACAACGCCCGCGCCCGCCAGGTGCTGGGCTGGCGGCCCCAGTA
>JALSPL010000284.1 GCA_026985975.1 Anaerolineae bacterium
CTACACCAATCTGCCGGTGATGGAGGCATGCATCGAGGCCCGCACGCCCTACGTGGATCTGGGCGGGCTCTTCCACACCACCCGCAAGCAACTCAAGCTGGATGAGCGCTTCCGGCAGGCGGGCGTAGCTGCAGTGCTGGGCGTGGGCTCGGCCCCGGGCGTGCCCAACGTGCAGGCCCGCTACGCGGCGGATCGCCTCGACAGCATCGACTATATCCGCATCTACGACGGCATTCAGCCGCCGCCCCCCGAAAACAGCGCCTTCACCTACGCCGTCGCCACCATCCTCGATGAGCTCACCATGAAGCCTATGGTCTATCGGAATGGCGAATTCATCGAAGCCGAGCCCCTGAGCGAATTCGAGGACTACCAATTCACCAAACCCCTGGGCAGCCTGCCCATGCACCTCTCCCTGCATTCCGAGGTGGCCACCTTGCCCGTTTCTTTTGCCAAAAAGGGCGTGAAAGAGGTCTTCTTCAAGATCAACTACTGGGGCATGTCGCCCGAGACCGTGGCCCGGGTGCGGGTGCTGGCCGATTACGGCCTCAACAACCCCGAGCCGGTGGATGTGAAGGGCGTGAAAGTGGCCCCGCGCGATCTGATGATCACCCTGCTGCGCAAATATGAACCGCCCGCCACCGCATTCCTGGCCTCGCCCGCCAATCAGCCCCCCAACTGGACGAAAGAGATCGTCACCGAAGTGCGGGGGCAGAAAGATGGGCGGGAGATCACCTATCGCCTGGGCACGCTGACGGTGAAAGGCGCGTTGCCCACCGGCGCTGCGCCCGCCATCGTCGCCATCTGGCTGGCCGAGGGCCGCATCGCCCCGGGCGTACATCCCCCCGAACTGGCCCTGGACCCCGAAGATTTCTTCGCCGAGCTCAAGAAGCTGGGCATCGAAACCCAGGTGACGGTGACGCACGGGCTTTGATCGCGAACCGACGGGAAGGAGCGACCTGTCAGGGCTCCTTCCCGCCGTATGTGAACGCCGACGTGTGTGTGGGATGGGAAATCGGGTCAGTCGGCGATGGCCCGACGCATATCGTCGTATTCCTCTTTGGTGATCTCGCCTCTGGCGTAGCGCTTTCGCAAGATGTCCAGCGCTGATTCGCCAGGGGGCAAAGCTGATGTCGGGGTGGCGAGCTGACGGTTACGTCGGATAAGGATGACGAGAAGCCAGACGCCAGCGCCGATGAGCAGCAGCCAGAAAATCCAGGTGATGGCCATCATCCAGCCGCCTCCCCACCAGCCGCCTCCCCAGAGGCCGTTGTTGCAAAATCCGAACATGATTTTACCTCCATATCAGAATGTAAGAGCGTCAAGCGGAGAGATTCAAGCGCATATCATCGTATTCTTCTCGGGTGATTTCGCCTTTTGCGAAGCGCTGTTTCAGGATTTCGAGAGCGAAATCATCCTTTGAAGCCGTTGCAGAGCTGTGCGTTCCGGCGTTGGGCGTCGTGAGACGGGGAATGGCCTGGGCCAGTGCCCAAACGATCAAGCCAGCGATCACAATCCAGAACAGAAAACCGAAAAGCATGCCGAAGCCGCCAAAACCAAATGCCATCATGATAAAAATCCTCCTTGAAGGAAATAGTGTGTTGAGTTGAGAGTGCGTTGCGATTGCTCGCTGTTTGTTATCTCAATAATAAGCGATAACTGTGACGGCATTTTGAAGCGACTGTGACGATTTTGTGAAGAATGCGCGTTTTGCAGAGATTCCCGGATATCAGGCTTCGCCTGCAACAAAGACTTTCAAGGTCTGCGAGACCTTGAAAGTCTGGGAGACCCAGGCCGCGGTCAAATGCGCTCAAATTCAATAAGCCTTTGTGCTCCCCAAAACAAAAAAAACGCCCCGGCGGATAACCGAGGCGTTGAGGCTGGGGAACAGGGATTCGAACCCCAACTAGCTGATCCAGAGTCAGCCGTTCTGCCGATTAAACTATTCCCCAGCAGCAAGGAAATTATAGCAAAAACGCCCGCCTGTGGCAAGTTTAGAGCGGAAAAAGAAGAACGCGACATGCGGCGCCTTGCTTGCTGCCTGCCATCGCAGGCGGGGAGGTCTTATGGCGGCGGCAAAGACATGCGTTCACCAGCGCAGCAGCCAGTGCAGCGCTTTTTGTTCCAACCGCGTTTTCAGAGACAGATTGCGGGCGGGCGGGAAGGGCCAGGGCAGGGGATAATCGTTGATGGCGTCCACGCCCGGGCCGGTGAGACGCAGGGTCAGCAGGCCCGGCGTCGCTGGTTTTGGCAGGGTGTGGATCAGCGTGCGGCTGAGGCCGGGCGGCGTCAGTTCTCCCGCCCACAGTGCTTGCCCGGCCAGGGTGGCGCTGAGATGACATAAACCTGGCGAGTCTGCCCGGTCATTCACCACCCACAGCTCGATGCGGTCGGACAGCAGGCGGGCAATGGGAGCCAGCGGCGCGTAGGAGTGAGCGATCTGACGGTAGGCGGCCTTTGGCGGCCCGGCGTAAGGAATGATGCTCCAGGAGATGGCGGGCCAGGGCTCGTTCCATTGCCAGATGAAGGTCCCCACGCCGTCGGGGCGCAGGCGATAGGCCTCGATGCCCGCTTGCAGACCCCGGGCCTGGGCCTGCTGACTGGCTGCGACCAGACTTTCAAGGTCTCGCAGACCTTGAAAGTCTTTGGCGTAATAAACCAGTTTGACTGGCTCGGCCTTGCGAGCCTGCCAGGCCGGGCCCGGAGGCCAGAGCTGATCTGCGGGCAGGATGTGGCGCAGGGTTGCCGCGTCCGGCGGCGCGGCCAGCCCGAATTCGCTGAGCAGGGGAGCGGGGTCGCGGGCATAATGCGCGGGCGAGGCGAAGCCGTGCCACACGCGCCAGTTGTGACTGTCGCCGGGTCCGGGCGAGGCGGGCAG
>JALSPL010000285.1 GCA_026985975.1 Anaerolineae bacterium
TTGCTGCACCAGGGGCGAGCGCAAGCTGACCAAATCCTTGAATGCCTCACGCGTCAATGTGGTGTCTCCCAGCACCAGCTCCCATTGATAGGCGACAGGTTTTTCGGGAACGTCACTAGCCAGGACGACGTCCACCGGTTCGGAGGTAATGGGATGAAGATAAAGCCTGAGCCCCAAACGCGTTCCCGCCCGCTCCCACCAGGAGGGCAGCAGGATGTGAAAACCGCTCTGCCGCAACACTGGTTCGGCCTCCCGCAAAAATTCATATACCTCGGTGGTCGTCAGCTCTACAGAGACGGGCGCAGCGGAGCGCAGGCTTTTTTCGATGGGGGGAAAGATATTGGCCGCCAGCCCCAACCCCTTCAATAATTTCTCTTGCGGATGATCGAAACGAAGTCCCTGCCTGATGATGATTTCTTCCTGCGTTTGCCAGACCTGCGATGCAGGGATGAGAATGTCGGGGTTGGAACGGGATTGGAGATAGTAACTGAGTCGCCAGCCTTTCTGGGGCACATGCCAGGTTTTGCCGTTGGCGGCGGGCGGCGGCGCTTCCAGTCGGAAGGCGATGGCGTAGTGGGTGCTGCCCGCCGGGAGGAGGTTGCGCTGCCATTGCTCGACCTGAGAAACAAGCTGCTGCAATCGCCCGTCCGGCTCCGGAATGACGCCATCAGCACGCAACAGCGCTTTGAGCCAGTCGGCGACGCCATTGCCGTTGTGCAGATAAGCGATGCGGTGCGGCGCTTCCGCCCCCCAGGTGCGAGCGAAAGAGTCCACCGCCCGGGCGATAAAGGATTGGAGCAGCGCCAGCGAAGACAACTCGCCGCCATCGGGCCCGGGCTCCGCCCGGCACACCGGGGGCATGGCTGCGGCCAGAGCGTAAAGTTTTTCTTTGATCACCGGGGATTCGAAAACGGGCCGCCATCGGGCCTGAAGCACGCCGTTTTCGTGAAACAACGATGGCACATAATGCTGTTGGCTAAGGATTTCCAATGCCAGCACCAGCGCCTTATGCCAATAAAGCAGATCGTCTCCCAGGATAAGATGGCCGGGACAATCACAATCGATCGTGCTGCGCAAAATGTCCAGGATGCTGACAAAAGGCACGCGGGTGCCCTGAATGATCCATGGCTCCAGACGAACATCCTTCATATCCAGATCCCAATCCTGTGGCAAATGAGGAGAGGGCAAAGGGCCTGTGCGCGTGGCGGGCAATTGCAGGAGAAATCTTTCGCTGCCCTGGGTGATGAGCGCCTCGTCGAAGCGCTGCAACTGAGAGCGAATCAGCGACTGATCTTCCAAAGCGAAAGGATGAGGCCGGGGAGCAGGATGTTCGGGACGGCGTCCGCGCTGGCGTTTGGGAGGCGGCGCAGCAGAATCTTCGGCCCAAATCAGAAAGCGCGCGCGTTCATCTGCATCATTGGCAAGCCTCCAATGCAGATGAAGGACAAGGTGTGGAACGTCTTCAGTGCGAGAAAGCTGAATCGTCCCCGGAGACGCAATGCTCACAAGCTTATTAGTTGTGAAAAAGAAAATAACTAACAGAGAAATCAGACAGCGGCGAGAAGGCAAAACTGCCATGTGAACGCGCGATATGCCAAAAGGCTAATCGGCCCAAGCAAACAAACTGAATTAAGCTCCTTCACCAATAGCATCGCCGAACGAGTCCTTGCGAATGCCATTACCGACGATTATTATCCCCTAAATTGAAGAATTTGACAAGTTTGGCAGCAGCGACGTTGAATAGCGGAAACAAAGCAAGCGTCTGCTCGCTTGGGATGCGTTTCAAAATGGGGCGATGGTGACGGCCGCCATCAGCGCTCTACACTCGACGCACAGCCATGGCCAATGCCAGCGCGCCCATGACGCCCGCCCGTTGGCCCAGCCCGGGCGGAACGATGTAGGCGTCCAGGTGATGCAGGACGGCAGGATGCTGGACGTAATCAGCCAGCAAATGGCGCACATCGGCCCGAATTTTCGGAAAAAGCTGGCGTTGGCGCATGACGCCGCCGCCCAGGATGATGCGTTCGGGCGAGAGGGTGAGGAGGAAATTTGTCAGCGCCAGGGCCAGATAATGCGCCTCCAGCTCCCAGGCGAGATGCTCGGGGGGCAATTGGTCGCCCGGTGCGCCCCAGCGAGCAGCGATGGCCGGGCCCGAGGCCAGCCCCTCCAGACAATCGCCATGATAGGGACATGCGCCCGGAAAAGGATCGCGTTTGTGGTCATGAGGAATGCGGATGTGTCCCATTTCGGGATGCAACAGGCCGTGCATCAGCCCACCGTTGATCATGCCGCCCCCGCCGATGCCGGTGCCGATGGTGAGGTAGATGAAGTCGTCTACATCCCGGGCCGCGCCCCAGCGTTTTTCGCCCAGGGCCGCGGCGTTGACATCGGTGTCGAAGGCAATGGGCAGATTCAGCGCCCGGCCCAGAATCCCTGCGATGTCAACGTCCCGCCAGCCGGGCTTGGGCGTGGTGGTGATGAACCCCCAGGTGGGGGAGCCAGGCCGCGGATCCACTGGCCCGAAAGACCCCACGCCGACAGCCTGCAAGGATGGCGCCTGATGAAAAAAGGCGATGACGCGGGCCAGGGTCTGTTCGGGCGTGGTGGTGGGAAATGCGATCTCGTTGAGAATGCGTCCATCCGCATCACTGACGGCGCAGACGAACTTGGTGCCGCCCGCTTCGACGCCGCCGTAAAGAGAGGATTGAAACATGATCATCGACTCGAAACGCTGTTGAGATAAACTTGACGATTGCGTGCAAAACAAGTACCGTAATCATACACCAAACAATCCCCAAACAACATCTTCATCCTCCCGACACTCTGAATATGAACACGATTATCCTCGATGGCCGCGTGGTGAGAGCGGGCCAGGCCGAAGGCGAGGCCCTGGTCAGCTCCGATCCCATTGGTTTTCTCGGCGGCGTCGATCCCCAAACGGGCGTCATTCTGGATCAAAATCATCCCCTCAAGGGGCAAAGCATCGCCGACAAGGTTTTGGTTTTTCCCCATGGCAAGGGCTCCACGGTGGGCTCCTATACGATTTTGCGCCTGGCCCGCAATGGCGTCGCACCCCGGGCCATGATCAACGTCGCGTCCGAGGCGATTACCGCGGTGGGGGCCATCATCGCCGATATCCCCATGGTGGATCTCATCGACATTAGCCAGATTCACTCGGGCGATTGGGTCAAGGTGCATGACGGGCGGGTGGTTGTGATCCGACAAAAAGAAAAACCGGCCTGAGGCCGGTCATCCGAGAGTTATTTCTTGGGGAAGTCTTTGGGCATGTGGCAGTGCTTGTATTTCTTGCCGCTGCCGCACCAACACTCGTTATTGCGGCCCCATTTGGCCAGAACTTCGGGTTGAGGACGCTGTGTACGATTGAAAAGCTTGAACATGAGACACCTGTGACGGAGATGGAGGGAAAATAAGGTCAAAAACGGTCAGACCTTAACCGAAAACGACGCAAAATGCAAAAATGGCGTAACTGTTAAGGTAGCCTGATTGAGCGTCATTTGCGCCTTGAATCGATGCTTTTTTCAGCCACAGCGTCAATCGTAAAGCGTCAAACGTCATCATTTTGTCGCGAAACGCCTGACGCGAGGGCATTTTTGACGTTTGACGCCTGACGTTTGATGTGATTTCACAAAAATCGTCCTGCTCTTCTACGGCGTAAATGACGCATACGTAAGCAGTTACAAAATGGCAGGGCGCATTTCAATACCTGGACACTGGCGTTTTTTGCTTTAACTCAGTTTGGCGCAGATTGTTACTGGCAATCTCGCCCTTGGAGACGAACATAGACGAATATAGACGAAAATGGACGATTTTTTTCGTCAATCTTCGTCCTTTCGTCTATATTCGTCCGATAATTCGACATGATGCGTACAAATCTAGACACAATTTTATTTTCGCCAGACTCCAGTCAATACAAAAAGCTCCCCGGCGAGCCGAGGAGCTTTGAAAATGTGGGGTTGAACAAAAGATGTCAGGAAGCTAATGTCGAGGTGTCGCCCTCATCCTGCCCCAGGGCCCGGGCCTTCAGCACCCGGCGCATGATCTTGCCCGAACGGGTTTTGGGCAGGCTGTCCACGAAGAATATCCTGGCGGGCACGGTGATGGGCCCGGTCTCGTGACGCACGTGCTTCTTCAACTCGTCCACCAGCTTCTCCGAAGGCTCATAGCCCTGCCGCAGGATGCAGTAAGCCCAGATGACGTTGCCCTTGAGCTCGTCAGGAATGCCGATGCACGCGGCCTCGGCCACCGCCGGATGGCTGACCAGGGCGCTCTCGATCTCGGCGGTGCCCAGCCGATAGCCGCTGACCTTGATCACGTCATCGATGCGCCCGATGATCCAGAAATAGCCATCCTCGTCCTTGCGGGCCGAGTCGCCGGTGAGATACCAGCCCTGCTCCTTGTAGCGCTCCCAATACTGCGCCACATAGCGGTCGGGATCGCCATAGATGGTGCGGGCCATGCCGGGCCAGGGTTTTTTGATCACCAGATAGCCGTCCTCATTGGGTTTGACCGGATCGCCCTCCTCGTCCACGATGTCGGCGTCGATGCCGGGGAAGGGTTTGGTGGCGGAACCGGGCTTGAGCGGGAAGGAAGGCACGGGCGTGATCATGAAGCCGCCCGTTTCCGTCTGCCACCAGGTGTCCATGATGGGACATTTTTCCTTGCCGATGACCCGGTAATACCAGCGCCAGGCCTCGGGATTGATGGGTTCGCCCACGCTGCCCAGCAGGCGCAGGGAGCTGAGATCGCGGCGGCCGGGCCAGGCGTCGCCAAAGCGCATGAGACCGCGGATCGCCGTAGGCGCGGTGTAGAAGACGGTAATGCCGTAACGTTCGATCATCTTCCACCAGCGGTCGGGATAGGGGTAGTTGGGAGCCCCCTCATACATAAAGGTGGTCGCACCCAAAATCAGCGGCGCATAGACGATGTAACTGTGCCCGGTGATCCAGCCAGGATCGGCCGCGCACCACCAGCGGTCGTCATCTTTCAGATCGAACACCCATTTGAGAGTGGTGCTGGTGTAAACCTGATAGCCGCCATGGGTGTGCAGCACGCCTTTGGGCGTGCCCGTGGTGCCCGAGGTGTAGAGGATGAACAGCGGATCCTCAGCGTCCATGACTTCGGTTTCGGCTTTGGTGGAGGCGATGGGCAGGCGGGCGAGATCGTGATACCAATAATCGCGGCCCATCTCCATGTTCACCTCCTGGCCCGTGCGCTTGACCACCACCATATGCTCCACCACGGGCGAACGATGCACCGCTTCGTCCGCAATATCCTTCAGGTTGACCGTCTTGCCCCGCAGCCAAGCCCCGTCGGCAGTAATCAGCACCCGGCTCTGCGCGTCCCGGATGCGATCGGCCAGAGCCTGCTCGCTAAAACCGCCATAAACCACCGAATGAATGGCCCCGATCTTGGCCGTGGCCAGCATGGCGATGGGCAATTCGGGGATGCGGCCCATGTAGATGGTCACCGTATCACCCTTCTGCACGCCCAGGCTGCGCAGGATGTTGGCGAACTTATTCACCTCTTGCCACAAACGGTAATAACTGCATGACCGCTGGTCGCCATTTTCTCCTTCCCAGATCAGTGCGATCTTGTTCTTGCGCCAGGTTTTCACATGACGATCCAGGGCGTTATGGACGATATTCGTCTTGGCCCCCACAAACCACTTGTAAAACGGCGCGTTGGCATCATCCAGCACCTTCTCCCAGGGCTCGAACCAATCCAGCTCCTGAGCTCGCTCCGCCCAGAAAGCCTCGATATCCTCCAGCGCCTTGGACCGAACCGCGTCATAATCCTTGATGTAGGCCTGTTCCACCACTTCGGGCGAGGGGTGATAAACCTCATGCTCTGCAGAAACGATGTCATCGTGTCTGTCCATAAGACATCTCCTTTTGAAAATGGGTTGAGTTGGGATGAAAAGGGTAGGTTGGGGTTGCGAAACTAATTGACACCGCCTTTGGTGAAGAAAAAGGCCACCACAGCAAAAGCGGCGAAGTAGAATATCGGATAAAGCCAGATGCTGTACTTGTCGATGGTCTGAGCAACAGACTCCTTCCGGGTTACTTCCAGACGTTTCAACCAGACGTTGAAGATCACCACGATTCCGGTAATGACAAAGGTCGTCGCCAACACCAAATCGAGGACAGTGGCGTAGCCAAGATGAGGCAAAGCGTCGGAGATGGTGAAATTGAAGGCGACAAAAACCAATAAATTAGCGCTGGCCACATCCACGCGCTTGCCGTAATCCTTCAGGAAGAAGGAAAACCAGGAAACGATAATGATGATCATCACCGGCACGAAAATGCGCACCACGTAATACATCAGATGACGGTTGGCGGTGAACCCGAAGCTGAATTGGGAGTCGCCATCAACCATTTCGATTTTCGTCCATTGATCCCGAATCACCCATTCCTCCTCGCCCAATTGCTCGCCCGTGCCGGTAAAATCAGGCAACTCAACGAAGGTGAAAAGATGTCCGGGGAACACCATGCGCAACCGGATATAGAATTGCTGGGTGTCGAAAGGATAGGGACGAAAATCGAAATCGGGCGCCTGCAGGGTGACAGTGGAACGCTCATAGTAAATGGCCCGACCATCGCTGAACACCACCACCAGCCCATTCTGCACATCCCGGCGTCCCTGCTGATTGAAGTACACGAATTCAGGCCAGATAGCGCCGTGATCATCCACATATTTCTGAAACGAACTGACGCTCATGGATTGATATTGGCAATCACAGTCAGCCGGATCAAAAGCCAATTTGGGGTCCTGCCATTCCATTTGCAACGTATCGACAATGGAAAAATTCTCGGATTTCTGATCAACGCCGGTGATCTGATCCATCTTGACGCCGATTTTCACAGGGATGGGTTGTTGCAGCACCGTCTGATCGGGGGTCGGCTGCGCCGTTCCCGCCAGCACGTCGGGCGCATTGACGCCCACCAGCAGGCGATAATCGCTACTGACGTCCGGATTGGCCTGCTTGATGGTGAGCGTATCGTTCTGGGCGTCCTTCTTCAATGTATATTGCAAGGATATAACCCGCTGGCTCTGATCAGTGGTATAACCCACGGCCAGCAATTTGTCGCCAAAATCCTTCAATTGCATGATGGGTCGTGCGCCCCCGACAGACGTCTCGAGATAAGCGTAAACCGTATCGCCCGCTTTTAGAGGACGGAAGCTGAATCTCTGGACATCATCGGCTGATAGCGCGCCCGTCATCTCCTGCACAGCTCTGACTGGCGGGAAGACATCGACTCGTGACACGAACGCCTGCCCCGTGGGCGCGGCTGCGCCGTTCAACGCCTCGGGGGCATTGACGCCCACGGACAACCGGAATTTTCCCCAATTAGCGTGCGCAGGATTGGGATAAATGAGGATCTGATAATCGCCATCATTCGGAATCGCGTATTGAAAAGCAGCGTCATAGCCCTGGCCGCCGTCATCATCCCAGGTGAGAAAATGCTCGTTGGCGAAATCGGGAATCATGGCCACCGGATCGCTGCCCGCCGCAATCGCCTGATTCACCGCTTCATTGAACGCCAGATCGATTTTCAGAACATCGGTATCGCCCGTTACCAGCGCGGCCAAAGGGTCCAGATTGCCGGTCTCGGTATGCACATTGATGTAAAGCCGATCCTGCCTCGTCAAGCCTTCGACTTTATACGCCAGGCCATGCCCGCGGGGGACTACTTCGTCTTTTATGATCTGCACCTTTTTAACAGGTTCATCGGCCCGCACCCGGATAGGAAACAGGGGCAAAAACTGAATGACGATAAAAACCGCCAGGATGACCAGACGAAATGCGCGATCCGATTGCAAGAAGCCTCGCTTCATCACGAAATCTCCAGTTCGTAACCGGCGAGTTTCCTTTGTTCCAAATAATACTTGAGAAAAACCACGCCCAAAAGCACAGCAAGAATACCCGCGCCCACCAAAACAGGATGCCAGTCTTCAGGCGATTTCATATTGATCAAACTGTTCTGCTTCCACTGAGCATACTCTTCATGCAAGTGCATTTCGCACACTCCATTCTGTGGGCGGCGCCAGATCTCAACAGCAAGTCACGCCAGGATCATCCGCATTCCGGCCAGCTTCGGGATGGTGCTGAATCGCTTCCTGTTTTTCCTCGGGCAGGCTCATGCGTTGCAGACTGACGCCCGCCTCGGCCAGGAATTGTCGAGCGATGTTGTCGGGATAGTCGCCCGCATACACCACCCGCTTGATGCCGGCGTTGATAATCATCTTGGCGCAAGTCAGGCAGGGCTGATGCGTGACGTAGATGGTTCCGCCCCGCACCGAAACGCCATGATAGGCCGCCTGAATGATGGCGTTCTGCTCGGCGTGCAGGGTGCGCACGCAATGCCCGTCCACCATCAGATGCCCCACATCATCGCAATGGGGCAGGCCCGCGGGCGAGCCATTGTAGCCCGTGGTGAGAATGCGGCGATCGCGGACGATGATGGCGCCGACATGCGCCCGATCGCAGGTGCCGCGTTCCGCCACTTTCAGGGCGATGTCCATAAAATACTCATCCCAGCTTGGTCGACGATTCATGATCGGCAAACCTCAGGCTGTGCCAAATTGGCGATCGCCGGCGTCGCCCAGACCGGGAACGATGAAGCCCTTGGGGGGATCGCCGGGCTTCTGCGGCTCGGGCGTCAGATGCTTATCCAGGCAGGAAAGATAGATATCCACATCAGGATGGGCCTCAGACAAAGCTTTGACGCCCTCGGGCGCGCCGATGATGCCCAGATATTTGATCCGATTCGCTCCCCAGCGCTTGAGGATATCCACCGTGGCAATAGCCGAACCGCCGGTGGCCAGCATCGGATCCAGCACCAGCACCACCTGCACCGTGGGCGCCACCGGCAGTTTATTGTAATACTCCACCGGCTTCAGCGTGCGCTCGTCTCGATAGAGGCCAATGTGCCACACCTCGGCCTGGGGCACCAGCTCCCAGATGCCGTTGACCATGCCCAGCCCTGCCCGCAAAATGGGCACCAGCCCGATGCGCTCCTGCAACTCGAAGCCTTCGGCTTCAGCCAGGGGCGTCTGCACCTTGATGGGCTTCAATTCCAGATCCATGGTGGCCTCATAGGCCAGAAGGATCGTAATCTCCCGGATCAAATTCCGAAATTGAAGCGAATCGGTGTCTTTTGAACGAAGAATGGTAACTTTGTGTTGAATCAGAGGATGGGTTGAAACATGAACGTTAGCCATTTGCGTTGTCCCCGCGAGGAATGAATGAAAGGTGTAAGGGGCAGATTTTTTTGAAATAAAAAAGCTGACATTACAACAGATTGTAACGCCAGCTTTGAGAATCGTCAACAAAAGCTCAGACTACTCCACCGGGAAATGCCAACGGGTGCGCTGAGGATTCATGCCTCGACGCAGCATCCGCTCGACCTCACTCTGACATTTGACGCACAAAGTCGCTTCCGGTTTCACTTCCAAACGCTCTTGGGGGATTTCAGCCCCGCAGCGTTCGCAAACGCCATACTGGCCCGCTGCGATAATCTTCAACGCGTGCTCGATGGCCGCCATTTTGGCCTCAAGCGCCTCCAGCAGCGTCACGCTTTTCTCCCGCTCGATAATCTCCGGATCGCCTTCCTCGATATCCACATCCACTTCGTTCTTCAATGTCTGCTTCAGCAATTGAATATCTTCTTGCAGCCGCTCTTGCTCGCGGATCAATGCCTGTTTGTTGTGTTCTATAAATTGAGCGTCCAACATTGCTTATTGACCTCCTGCGGGGATGTTGCACTCCCCAAACATCCCTCATAACTTACGTTTTCATTTGAGGGATTGGGTTAGATTCAGATCAGCGACTTTTCGTCTTTGAAAAATGACTGATTTCGGCGCAATCTTTTACCATAGAAAGCCATGATTCGTCAAACTGGCAAATGGCGAAAATGCCTTCCTGACTTGTTGTAGAACAAACGACCGGGTATAATAACCAGAAATCAACTTTGAAAATAAAAGATTAGATCGCTGAAAAAGCAGGAAAATCTGATTAGCGCAGATAAAAAAGATAGAAGATTGATAGAGATTCGATGGAGATTCAGAATCTCAATGAATCTCGATGAGTCTCAATGAATCTCAGGACGCCTGAAATAGTAGACGATAGCGAGCGTCTGCAACCGTCATCGTCTCTCGTCCATCGTCGGACTGTATGCCCTTTTCATCGGCGCCGGCGCTGGCCCGCCCGCAGTCCGACAATCATACGCCAAACGTGAGGGATATAGCGCCTCACCCATCACATCTCACGCCCGGGATGCCCTCGCATCCGCACTCTCTGATCTTCCCCATGCCCGAACGCCCGATTGATCCCAACGCCCAACCCACCGATAGCCTGGACGCTGCCCTGCGCATCAAGCGCCTGAATGAGCTCTACGGCCAAGACAAAGTGCGCAATAATCTTGAAATCCTGATCGAGGCCGCCCGCCATCGGGAAGAGACGCTGGATCATATTCTGCTCTATGGCCCGCCCGGCCTGGGCAAGACCACCATCGCCCACATCGTGGCCAATGAGATGGGGGTGAATCTGAAGGTGACCGCGGGCCCGGCCATCGAGCGGGCGGGGGATCTGGCCGCGATTCTCACCAACTTGCGCAAGGGCGACATCCTCTTCATCGACGAGATCCACCGCCTGGGGCGGGCGGTGGAGGAAATCCTCTATCCGGCCATGGAGGATTTTGCCCTGGATATCATCATCGGCAAAGGCCCCAGCGCCCGCAACATCCGCCTGAAATTGCCGCATTTCACCGTCATCGGAGCCACCACGCGGCTGGCGCTGCTGACATCGCCGCTGCGGGCCCGGTTTGGCGTGGTGCTGCGCTTCGATTTCTACGACGTCCCCTCGCTGGAGCGCATCGTGCGCCGGGCCTGCGATCTGACGCAAACGCCCTTCGAGGATGATGGCGTGCGGATCATCGCTCAGCGGGCCCGGGGCACCCCGCGCGTGGCCTTGCGGCTCTTCCGCCGCGTGCGGGATTTCGCCCAGGTGCGGGCCCAGGGCGTCATCACCCAGCCCGTGGCCGAGGCAGCGCTAAACCTGCTGGAGATCGACGCCCTGGGGCTGGACAGCCTGGATCGCACGGTGCTGGAGGCCATCATCGTCAAATTCGGCGGCGGGCCGGTGGGTCTGGACACCCTGGCCGCGTCGGTCAGCGAGGAATCGGATACGATCATGGATGTGGTGGAGCCTTATCTGCTGCAACTGGGCTTTCTGGAACGCACCCCGCGCGGGCGCATGGCCACGCGCCGGGCCTACACCCATCTCGGCTATCCCTACACCGCAGCCGATGCGCCTGGCCAAGCCACGCTCTTCGACTGAAAAATCTTATCTCACGCAGAGGCGC
>JALSPL010000286.1 GCA_026985975.1 Anaerolineae bacterium
TTTCGACAACGGAAAGACGCAGGGTGAAGGGGCCGTTCAGGCCCGTGGTGTCCCAATACTCCAGCACGCCTTTATCCACCTGATTGTAATGATCGGGGCCGATCTGCTGCCAGTTTTGGGGTTGCAAGCCCTGACCGAAATGAAGTTGATAGAGACGGAAATCGCCGCTGCGGGCATTGCCCCAGATCTCCACCCGGCCCCTGGAGTAGCTGAAGGGCGCCGGTTTGGCGATGGCAACCTCTTCGTTGGAGAAAACCGGGCCGAAGGTGTCGTCATATTCGGTGGGCGGTAACTCGATCTTGCCCTGTTCCGCCTGCTCTTTGGCCCAATCCTGGGCGACCGGCGGAAAGACGGGGTAGACGCGGCGCTCGATGAGCTCGGGCGGGGTGTAAGGCGTGGCCAGCTTGCCATTGAGTTTATTGATCTCGAACACCTGCCAGAAGTTGTCCGGCTCTTTGGGCTCGGCGCCCTCGATGAAGATCTCGGTGTAGCGATGCGGGCAGATATCGGTGGCCAGCAGGCCGCTTTCGTAACAAACGGTGCGCTTGACCATGCCTTCGGGCTCCTCCCATTTCTTCACCGGCAGATTTTTGTGGGCATAGGCCATGATGTCGTGGAAGATGGGAGACGCGCCCACCGAGCCGGAGACATGCTCCATGGGCGTATTGTCGGCGTTGCCCACCCACACGCCCACTGCGATCTGCGGACTGGCGCCCAGAGTCCAGCCGTCGCGGAAGTCGTTGGTGGTGCCGGTCTTGGCGATGATGGGGCGATCGGGCAGCTCAAGATACTGAGCCAGCGAGCCAAAGGCGGGGGGGCGAGGACGCGGATCGCTGAGAACATTGTCCATCAGATAGCCCAATTGCTTGCTGATCACCCGCTGCTCTTGCGGGCCTTCATATTCCTTGATGGTGTTCCCCTCCCGATCCTTGACTTCCAGAATAGCGACCGGATTCAGGGTGCGATAGCCCGGGCGCAAATCTTCGGGCAGCACAGGCTCGCCCTCCATGACGCCGCCATTGCCCAGGGTGGCGAACACATAGGCCATATCCAGCAGCTTGACTTCGCCGCCGCCCAGGGTGAGGCTGAGACCGTAATAATCCTTGTTGAGACTGGTGACGCCCAGACGATGGGCCATGTCCACCACATTCTTCACCCCGGCTTTGTGCATCACCCACACGGCGGGGATGTTGTAGGAGCGCTGCAAGGCGACGCGCAGCGGCACCGGCCCGTGGTATTTGCGATCGTAGTTCTCGGGCGTGTAGGGCTCCACCGCGTCGGGGAAGACCTGCCGCACATCCCAGGCCACCGTGGCCGCGGTCAGTCCCTGGCTAAAACCGGTGAGATAGGTGATGGGCTTGAAAGAGGAGCCGGGCTGGCGTTCGGCCAGGGCGACGTTGACTTCGCCGTCGATATCGCGATTGTTGTAATCCAGCGAGCCCAACATGGAGAGGATCTCGCCCGTTTTCACATCCAGCACCACCGCCGCGGCGTTGGTGACGTTGTGATCGATGTTCCGGTGCTTGCTGTTCAACAAGAAGGGCTCGGGCTCCAGCTTCTCGCAGCCGGGGATGGTGTAATCATACTCGTGCTGCAAATGGGCCACGCGCTGGCGGGCGATGCAGGTGACCTCATGCTGCATATCCACGTCCAAAGTGGTGCGCACCGTCAGGCCATTACGCCAGATGAAATAGGGATCGTCGGGCGTGTTGAATTCTTTTTTGAGCTGATCCAGCACGTAAAGGGCGAAATGAGGGGCGATGTCGTTCTCGAAGCGCTCCAGGGGCGAATCGCGCACATCCAGGGGCTGATTGTAGGCCTCATCCGCCTGCTCCTGGGTGATGTAGCCCGCTTCGACCAGGGCGTTCAGCACCTTGAGCTGCCGACGCTTCGCGTCCTCGGGCGCCTGAATGGGGTTCAGGCCCGGAAACTGCGGCAGCGCCGCCAGCATGGCCGCCTCGGCCAGATTCAGCTCCTTGGCCGATTTGCCGAAATAGGTCTGCGCCGCTGATTCGATGCCGTAGCTGAAGTTGCCGTAGAAATTGTTGTTGAGATACCACTCCAGGATCTGGGTTTTGGGATATTCCTGGGTGATCTTCATAGCCATCAACACTTCCTTGATCTTGCGGGTGTAAGATCGCTTGAAGCGCTCCTCGGGCGGAATGAGGACGTTTTTGACCAACTGCTGGGTGATGCTGGACCCGCCCTGGATGGCTCCCCCTTGCAGATTCTGCACAAAGGCGCGGCCGATGCCCCGCATATTCACGCCCGGATTATCCCAGAACGATCGGTCTTCCAGGGCGATGGTGGCGTTGATGAGGTAGGGGCTGATCTGATCCAGGCTGACATAGGTGCGGTCCCCGCGAAAGGGCCGGGGATCGATGGATTCGTAGAGCAGCACCTCGCCCGTGCGGTCGTAGATCTTGACGGTCTCGAAATTTTCCTGCTCGGTGACGATGGTGCTGGGATCGGGCAGATTGCGGGTGAAGTAATAGTAGACGCCGCCGGCCACGGCCGCGCCGCTGGCAGCCACCGTCATCGTAAGCGCCGCAAAAACGACAACGATAACGGCGGCGACGCCGATGAGCTTTTGCCAGACAGGAGTCTGACGACGCCGCGAACGTTGCTGTCGGCGTCGGTGCATAAATATCCGGGAAGATCGATTCATAGTCACATTTTTGAGAATCAGATAATTAGAACTCGAGTGTTGTGTTTTTGGTCTTGCACCAACTGTCTCCCGGGGATAGTCGTTATCTCCGGGACGAAGATAGACGAAACTGGACGAAGGTGGACGATTTCTTCGTCGATTTTCGTCCCTTCGTCCATCTTCGTCGGCGTTCTGCGCC
>JALSPL010000287.1 GCA_026985975.1 Anaerolineae bacterium
CCCATCCAGGTGCGCTTTTTGCGCTCCCTGGTGGATGAGGCCCGGCTGGATTATTACGCGCCCCTCATTCGCAAACCTGGCTTCATTCGGGCGCTACGCGCACTTTTCGCCGAACTCACCGCCGATTTGATCAGCCCATCGCAGTTTGGGCGGCAGGTGCGGCGTCTGGGCAATCCCCCGCGGCTGGCCGAACTGGCCCGGCTCTACGCCATGTATCGGCGCCGCCTGGACGCCGCAAACTGGATGGACCGCGCCAACTTGCTGTTGCGGGCGCAGGAGGCGGTCGAGCGTTTTTCCAACCTCATCGGGCAATGGGATTTTCTGGGCGTGGATGGCTTTATGACCTTTCGTCCCGCCGAGCTGGCTCTGCTGCGGGCGGTGTCTGACTTGGCCCACACGACCATCATCACCCTCACCGGCGAACTGCCCGCGGACGAGACCGCCGCGGCCGCCTTCGATGAGACCATCGCCCAGGTTCAGACCGCCTTCCAGCTCGACGTCCGCCCCCTGCCTCGCGCCCGCCCTCCCGTTTCGTCGCCTCACTCAACCTTTGTGGCCGCGCCCGACATGGCCGCGGAAGTGCGCGTGGCCTTGCGCTGGCTCAAGGAACGCCTGGCGCTGGAGGGCATGAAACCGGCCCAGGTGGCGCTGCTGGCCCGGGACATCGGCCCCTATCGCGACGTCATCCACCAGACCGCGGCCGAATTCGGCTTGCCGGTGCGGGTCTCGGGCGGATTTCCCCTGCGCAGCAACCCCGCGGTGGATGCGCTCCTCTCTCTGCTGAACTTGGTCGCAGCCGCGCCCGACGCCCGCTTTGCATTTCGGCCCACCGTGCGGGCCTGGCGCTCCCCTTACTTCCACTGGCGCTGGCGCTGCGGCGATGACGAAATCGAGATCCTGCCCGCGGACGCCGACGCCCTGGATCGGCTGGGGCGCTGGGCCCGGGTCATCTCGGGCGAGGAGCAATGGCAAGAGGCGTTCCAGCGGCGGCTGCGGGAGCTCACACCGCAGGAAGCGGCCTTGCTGGAGGCCGAGGCCGAGGATGCAACATCTCCTCGCGCCCTGGCCCGGGCCGAGATGCAACAATTGCAGCAAAAATGGGCCCTGTTCACCACAGCTCTCAGGCCGCCGCCCGAAAAACAGCCGGTGCAGGTCTTCGTGCGCTGGCTGGAAGACCTGATAGGCCCCGATCCCCGGCCCGAGGAGGCCCAGCCCGGGGAGGATGACTTCTCTCTGCGCCTGGCCGCCCGCATTCGCCACAGCCCCGATCCGGTTCTGCAAGATCGGGACATCGCCGCGCTGGTGGCGCTGAAAGAAACGCTGCGGGGCATGGTGTGGGCGGCCCAGGCCTTGCAACTCCCCGCGGTCGCTTTCTCCGATTTTCTCACCGATCTGGCCGGCGCCCTGGAGGCCGCCCGCTACGAGCCCGGCTTCAGGCCATCTCGCGGGGTCGTGCAGGCGCTGCGGGTGGAGGAGGCCGCGGGCCTGCGCTTCCGGGCCGTGGCCCTGCTGGGGCTGGCCGAGGGCGTCTTCCCTGCGGTCTTGCGGGAGGACACTTTTTTGAGAGGGCGAGATCGGGCGCAGATGCGGCGCGCGGGCCTGGACATCGATCCTTCCCCCCACAGCCAGGAGGCGGCGCTGTTCTATGTGGCCGCCAGCCGCACCGACGAGCAGATGCTGCTCACCCGGCCCCGCCTGGCCCAGGGGGGCGCCGAGTGGCAGGCCTCCCCCTATTGGCGGGCGCTGGTCGCGGCCGCGGGCGCCCGGCCCGCGCCCAAACGCCACGATGATCTGCTGGCCGACGCCTGGGTGGCCTCCCTTCCCGAACTCGCTCTGGCCCTGGCCGCCTTCCCGCATACGCCTCAGCGGGCGGAGATGGAAGCCGCGGCCGGTGACCGTCTGGCGCGCTGGCGGCATGGCCGGGGCGTCATCGCCGGCAGGTTGGCGGGCCGGGGGGATGCGTACGACGGCGATCTCTCGGGCTTGCGCGCTCTCTTCGCCCGTCGTTTTGGTCCCGATCATCTCTGGTCGGCCGGGAGCCTGGAGGCTTATCGCAATTGCCCCTACCGTTTCTTCGCCGCCTCGGTGCTGCATCTGGAAGAACGCCCCGAGCCGGTGTTGGGCCTGGATCATCAGCAATTGGGCTTGATCTATCATCAGGCTCTGGAGGAGATTTTCTATCGCGGGGCCCATGTGGCGGAAGACGCTGCAGCCCTCATCGCCATCTGGGAAGATCTGGCCGACGACCTGTTGGATGAATCGCCCGCCCGCTACGGTTTTCGGCCCACTGCCTGGTGGCCCCAGACCCGGGAGCAGATCAAGGAAGTGGTGCGCCGCACCCTGGAGAAGATGGCGGCGGAGAATCAGGGCTGGCGGCCGCGGGCCTTCGAGGCCGCATTTGGCCTGGCGGGCAAGCCCGCGCTCACCCTCGCACATAATGCCCGCGCGAGCGACGCCCTGCGTCTGCGCGGCGTCATCGATCGGGTGGATGGCGACGGGCGGGGTCACATGCGGGTGGTGGATTACAAGCGCGGCGGGTTGTGGGGCTACAACGATCGCTCGCTGCAAGAGGGCGAGCATCTGCAACTGCCCCTCTACGCCCTGGCCGCGGCGGCCCTGGGCCACGGCCAGCCGGTGGATGGCTTCTACTGGAGCATCACCCGAGCCGAGGCCAGCAAATTGCGCCTGGGCAAATTCGGCGTGGATGAGGCCACGGCCCTGGCGCTGAGCCACGCCTGGCAGGCTGTGGAAGGTGCGCGGGCCGGGCGTTTTCAGCCGCAACCGCCCCCAACCGGCTGCCCCGATTTCTGCCCCGCGGCCGCATTCTGCTGGCATTATCGACCGA
>JALSPL010000288.1 GCA_026985975.1 Anaerolineae bacterium
CCCCGCCGACGCCCGGGTCATTCCCCAGGGGCTGACGCCCGAAGAGGCTGTGGTGGCGGAGACCATCGGCGTAGCCGAGCGCGCCCTCATCATCTCGCACGAGATCATCCAGCCGGGCGAGAGCTACACCGTCACCAGCTCTGTTAGCTTCGCCACCGAATCGCAACTGCGCAGCGATAGCACGGTTTACGCGCCCGAAATCCGAGAGCGCTACCTGCAATTACCCGACACCATCCCCCAGCGCGTGTTCGATCTGGCGGAAGAGATCGCCGCGGGGCATGACAACCCTTACGATATCGCCAGGGCTGTCGAGACCTATGTCCGCACCTACGCCTATAATGATCAGATTTCGGGGCCGGCGCCAGGTCAGGATGCGGCTGATTATTTCCTTTTCGATGAAAAACAGGGTTACTGCGATTATTACGCCACCAGCATGGCGGTGATGCTGCGGCATCTGGGCATTCCCACCCGTCTGGCCCAGGGCTACGCCACAGGCGAATTCGATTCCCTGACGGGCGGCTATCGGCTGCTGGAAAAAGACGCCCATACCTGGGTGGAGGTGTTTTTCCCGACTTACGGTTGGATTCAATTCGAACCCACTTCCTCAGAGCCGGTGATCGAGCGCCAGTCCCAGGCGGTGATCCCGCCCGAGCCCGGAGGCCGCGCGTCGGCTTCGAATTTGGACAAACAGAAAGAGGATGAACGCAACATACCGGTTCCCGAGGAGACGTTGCCCAGGACCGGGATCGTGGGCGTATCACAGGGGGCGTGGCAGCGCATAATGGCTAATCTGGGATTTTTGCTCGTGGCGTTGGCGGTGATTGGTCTGACAATTGTGGGGCTGTTGTTGTGGCGGCTGCTGCAAACGCCCGCCCGCGGCGCCGGTGTGCGCTTTCGCAAATCTCCTTCGCAGGATGTGGTGGAAAGGCTATGGGAGCGCCTGTTGTGGTGGGGCGGGCGTCTGGGCGTGCCCGAGCCGTCCAGTCTCACGCCCATGGAGCAGGCCGCGGCCTTTGCCCGCGTCTTGCCGCAGGTCTCGCATGATGTGGCGGCGCTGGCCCAACTTTACGCCCGCGACCAATACAGTCCCCACCCCCTGCAAAAGGACGACCTGGATGAGGCGCAATTCACCTGGCTGAAGCTGCGCAGCCAATTCGTGCGGGCCTGGCTGGATCGCCGCTTCCAGATCCGCCATCGCATTCGTTTTTGGGGATAGAGCGCTCAGGACATGCGCTTCCCCAGATTATTATTGGCTCTCCTGAAAAAGGTCGGAATCAGTAGCGACGGTAGCTGAAACAGCAAAAATAATGAGGGTTCAGCCAGTCTTTCTTGGCGAAACCCTGGTATTTTTCTTTGCGCCTTTGTGGCTTTGCGTGAGATCAATCTTTTTTCAGTCGATCCATTATTGCGCCAGCAGCCAATCCGCCAGGCGTTGCTCCGAATCGATGGGCCCCACATAGGCCAAAGACAGCTTTTGCGGCTGCCATAGTTGGCGGGCCATCTCCTGGATGTCCGCGGCGGTGACCGCCTCGATATGCGCCACGGCTTCGTCCAGCGAGAGCGGTTCTGCGCCCGAGGCCAGTTGTTGTCCCCACCAGGCGGCCACGCCCATGGCGTCTTCACTGGCCAGCTCGGTGCGGCCCCGCAGATATTCCTTGAATCGGGCCAGTTCCGCCGCGGGGATGGGGCGCTCCTGCAATTCCCGCCACACCGCCATCACGCCGTCCAGGGTCTCGAACAGCCGCGAGGCGTCGCAGCCGCTGAAGACGCCCAGAACGCCGGCGTCGCGAAATGCGTTGACATAAGAACCGATGTTGTAAGCCAGACCTTTTTCCTCGCGCAGGCGCTGCCACAACCGCGAGCTCATGCTCTCTCCCGCCAGCACATTCAGCAGGCGCAGGACAAAACGCCGGGGATGCAGCCGCGGCAGGCCGGGGACGGCCAGTTGCAGATGAGCCTGTTCGCTGGGACGTCGGGCGATGCGATAACGGGGCGTGGCCGGAGCCGGGGGCGCAGGCGCCATTTCGGGCGGCTGGCCCGCTCCTTGCCAGCCGCCGAACTCCTCGACGACGGCCCGGCGCAACGCCTCCTCGTCCATCAGTCCGGCCAGGGTGAGCACCGCGCCCTGGGGCCGGTAGGCGCGGGCGTGAAAAGCGCGTAGCGCTTCGGCGGTCAGTGCGGCCACGGTTTCGGGCTCGCCCGCAATCTCCCGGCCCAGGGGATGCCGCCCCCACATGGCTTCATTGCTCAATTGTGAGACCAAATCCTCGGGCAGGTCCCGATACATGGCGATCTCATCCAGAATCACGCCCCGCTCCCGCTCCATCTCTTTTGCATCCAGCAGCGGCGCTTGCACCATGGCCGCCAGCAGCTTCAGGCTTTCGCGCCAGCGCCGGGCCCCGATCTTGATCCAGAAGGTGGTGAACTCCTGACTGGTGGAGGCGTTGAGAAAACCGCCGCGTCCCTCCACCGCGTTGGCGATATCCAGAGCCGTGGGCCAGCCATTGCAGCCCTTGAACGCCATGTGCTCAAGAAAATGACTGACGCCCGCCTCCTCATCAGTCTCATAACGGGCGCCAACAGGGATATAGATGCCCATGGCCAGGGAGCGCACGCAGGAAATCGGCGCATACGCCACCCTCAGGCCATTGGGCAATCGATACTGTTCGAATGTCTGCAATGGCTTTTACTGTCCGCTCTTCAGTTGCTTGAGATTGCGCTCGGCTTCGCTTTTGGCCCGGGGATCCTGCGCGGGCGGGCCGGCGAGAAAGATCTCGAATTCCTTGATGGCCAGATCCTTCTTGCCCTGCAGCATATACAGCGTGCCCAGCCCGAAATGCGCCTCGGGCAGGGTGGGCTCGATGGCCAGCGCTTTCTTGAACATGGTTTCGGCCTTTTCCTGATCCCCCATCTGCAAATAGGTTGCGCCCAGCAGATAAGTGGTGGCCGCATCATCGGGGTTGTTCTTCAGCGCTTTCTGGAATTGCTCCTGGGCTTCGCTGAAGCGCCCCATCTGATACAGCGCCACGCCCAGATTCGCCAGCGTCGCCGGATGGTTGGGGTTGATGGCCAGGCCCTTCTTGTAGGCGTCCACCGCCTTGTTGAACATGGCCCGCTCGGTGTAGGCGTTGCCCAGATTGAGATACCCTTCGACGGAGGGAGCATTCTCGACGCTTTTTATCATTTCCTCCAGAGCAGCATCGGGCGCGGGCGTCATGGGGAATTGCCCGGGGGAGGAGGGTTGCTGCAGGGGCGGCGGCGTACTTTCTTTGCCGCCGCAGGCCGCGACCAGCAGCAACAATGCCAATATCGCCAGGATGGTCAGTGTTTTCTTCATGCCGGGCCTCCCTGTGACGCCAGCAGGATGACGCGGGTCTCATCTCCTGTCAGGTCCGATTTGCGCAGTTTGAGACTGGGCAGCGGCTCCGAAGCCTCGGTCCCCATTTCCTTCAGGAACTTCTCCAGCGGGTCCAGCGACAGCTTCAGCCCCGGCTGGGCGTAGTGCATGGGGATGACGATGCGCGGTTCCAGTTCGGTGATGATCTCCACCGCTTTGGATGCGTCCAGAATATCGTCGCCGCCCACGGGCACGATCAACACATCAGGACTGTTGAACGCCTCGATCTGTTTGCGATCCAGGGTCTCGCCCAGGTCGCCCAGATGCCCGATGCTGAGATCGTCGAATTCGTAAAGAAAGGCGGTGTTGCGTTCTCGCTGGCCCGGCTCGCCGCGATGATATGAGGCGACGCCGGTGATGAAAACGCCGTTGACCTCATATTCGCCCGGCCCGTTGAACACATGCTCATAGCCCTTGACGGCCTTGACATAATTGTGACCCGGCGCGTCGTGGCTCACGGTGACGACCTGCGCCCGGGCCGGGGGCATGGTCAGGCCCACTTCGGGCGCATAGGGGTCAGCGATGATGGTGAGTTGACGGCTTTTGAAACGGAAGCAAGCCAATCCGTACCAGAAAATCTCCATAAAAAATGATTGATCCTGAGAAGTGGATGAGGGGAAAACATTCCTGAAATTGACATCTGCGAAAAAATGCGACGCGCCTACCGCGTCTTTCCGTTCATTATTATACATCAGGACGTCCTTTCTGGTGAATCGGCGGGCGCTGCCAGGGGCGATTTATCGTCCCACTACAAAACAGCACGCCAACGCCTCCTCCTTTTTACTTTTGGGTGCGTCCTCAACGAGTTGGAAGCATTCATGCGTCTTCGCCTATTGCCAAGCCTGTTGGGCCAGGCCCGAAAGGCCTTCGCACCGGTAGCCCGTGGCTTCTAGCCTCGGGCGATGGTAGCAATGGTAGCAAATGATAACCTCCGACTCAAATAGGACACACCCCTTACTTTTTCATGACGTTTTTCCGTGGTCGGCTCATTTGACAGATTTCCTGCATCGTGGTAATTTTTTACTCTATGGTTCTTCTGGCAGAAGATTCATAATGTGAAATGCGCTGAATCGGCGCTTGCTCTGATATTTTTTCGGCATCCTCTCCCTATTCTGCCTGTTTATTTTTTCTCGCGGCTATTTCAATGAGTGAAACGATTACAATGAGGTAATCGAAATCATCACTGAATGAAATCGATCTGATGGTTTGAAAACAGCCTTGCTTCTTTCGTTTTGGGCGCCCATTGGGCGACATCGCCTTTGACGTCGTCCAATTGTCAACCACTTTTTTCCAACCCCTTTCTTCATGTTTTTCTCAAAAAGGAGGAAAATTCCATGTCCCGTAAACTTCTCGTTTTGTTTCTGGTCCTGCTTCTGGCAGTGATGGCCCTGGCCGCCTGTGGCGGAGCCAAAGAAACTGCCGCCCCCACCGAGGCTGCCGCCGTTACATCCGCCCCCACCGCCACCGAAGCCACCGCAGCCCAGCCCACCGAGAAACCCGCCATGCAGGAAGGCGAAGGAATGCTGGCCACGGTCAAAGCCCGCGGCAAGATCATCTGCGGCGTCAACCAGGCCGTTCCCGGTTTTGGCTTCCTTCAGTCTGATGGCAGCTTCGCCGGTTTCGACATCGACTTCTGCAAAGCCCTGGCCGCAGCCGTCTTTGGCGACGCCACCAAAGTCGAGTATCGTCCTCTCAACGCCAAGCAGCGCTTCACCGCCCTGCAGGCTGGCGAGATCGACGTCCTCATCCGCAACACCACCTGGACTCTGACCCGCGACACCGAGTTGGGCGCCAACTTCGCCCCCACCACCTTCTACGATGGTCAGGGCATCACCGTCCGCAAGGATAGCGGCATCAAGACCCTGCAAGATCTGCAAGGGGCTTCCATCTGCGTCAGCTCCGGCACCACCACCGAGCTGAACCTGGCTGATCAGATGGCCGCCAACGGCATCGAATACACCCCCGTCGTCTTCGAGACTGCTGACGAGACCACCGGCGCTTATCTGGATGGTCGCTGCGACGCCTACACCACCGACAAATCGGGTCTCGTCGCCCGCATGTCCATGTTCCCCCATCCCGAGGAGCACATGATTATGGACGTGACGCTGTCCAAGGAGCCTCTGGGCCCCGTGGTGCGTCAGGGTGACGATCAGTGGTTCGATATCGTCAAGTGGATGGTCTTCGCCACCTTCCAGGCCGAAGAATCCGGCGTCACTTCCCAGAACGTGGATGATATGAAGAACGCTGATGATCCCAATGTGCGCAAACTGTTGGGCACCGAGGGCGATATGGGCGCCAAATTGGGCCTGGACAACGACTGGGCCTATAACATCATCAAACAGGTTGGCAACTATGCCGAGATTTACAATCGCAACCTGGGCCCCGACACCGTCTTCAATCTGGCTCGCGGCATGAACTCCTCCTACGTCGATGGCGGCCTGCTGTACTCGCCTCCCTTCCGCTAAATCGATACGCATTGCATGACTGGAGGGAGGGGCTTTCGAGCCCTTCCCTTCTGTTTTTCCCGTCTGCGACTTTATCTGACCGATGATCGTCGGGTTGATATGAGTCGTTGGCGTTGCAGTTTGGTGGGTGCTGATATAGACAAATGAATACAATGCGTAGCATCCTGCCAGGTTGATCTCGTTTTTTCACCTTCTCTTCTCCACAACGCCACGAAGACAGGTATGACCTATGACATTCAAAAAATCAGATCATGGTGCAGTGCCTTTCTGGAGAGATGAGCGTTATCTCCAGATCATCGCGCAGGTGGTTGTGGTCGCAGCGTTGCTTGTTTTGGGCTATTGGCTCGTTCATAATCTGTTGACGGGCTTGGAAGCGCTGGGAACGCCCCTCAGCTTCAAGTTTTTGGGCCTCACCTCCCAGTTCGATATCGGCGAATCGATGATCGAATACAGCCGTAACAGCACCTATACGCAGGCGTTGCTGGTCGGTTTGTTGAACACCATCAAAGTTTCGTTTCTGGGCATTGTTTTCGCCACGATTTTTGGCATCATCGTGGGCATCGCCCGGCTGTCGAAGAACTGGCTGGTCAATAAGCTGGCCACCATCTACGTCGAAACGCTGCGCAACATCCCGTTGCTCGTTTTCCTTATTTTCCTCAGTACGTCAGTCTTTCATAAACTTCCGCGGGTCAAGGACGCCTTATCGGCCTGGGGCTGGGCGTTTCTCACCAATCGCGGCATCTACATCGTCTGGCCGCAGCCCTCTGGCGGGTGGGACGTTTATAAGTGGTTCCTGTTGGGTTCTTTCATCATCGGATTCATCGTAGCGGCAATTAAATTTCGGGAAGGTCGGCGCACCGGGCGCATGCCCCTTTATTGGTTGTGGGGCTTTGTGGTCTTTGCCCTGCTGGCGGCCGTTTCCTGGTTCATCGCCCAATTCATGGCAGGACAACCCATGTATCTTGATTTCCCCTCCTTGCAAGGACGCAACTTCAAGGGCGGGAAGTCTCTGACGCCCGAGTTTATGGCCATCTTCACCGGTCTTGTCATCTACACATCGGCCTTTATCGCCGAAGTGGTGCGGGCGGGCATTCAATCCGTCTCCAAGGGGCAGCGCGAGGCGGCAACGGCGGTGGGGCTCAGCGGATTCCAAACTATGCGCCTGGTCATTTTTCCTCAGGCCATGCGGGTCATCATCCCGCCCATGACCAGCCAGTATCTAAACCTGACCAAGAACTCCTCTCTGGCCATCGCTGTGGGCTATCCCGATCTGTTCGCTGTTGGCAGCACCATCATCAATCAGGCCGGTCGGGCGGTGGAGATCATTCTCGTCACTATGGGCGTCTATCTCACCTTCAGCCTGCTCACAGCCCTGTTTATGAACTGGTATAACAAACATACTCAATTGGTGGAGCGTTAGCCATGACATCACTTACTCCTGCCAAAGACATCTTGCCGCCCCCCACTGAACGGTCCACCGTCCTGGGTTGGATGAAGAAAAATTTGTTCGGGTCGATCGGCGACACGATTCTCACATTTGTGGCCGGCGGCCTTCTGTTGTGGCTTATTTTCGCCATTGTGAACTGGATACTGACCAAGGCGCAATGGGCTGCCGTCACCGACAACCTGCAACTATACATGAAAGGTCAGTATCCCGCCTCGGAGGATTGGCGTTTGTGGCTGCTGATGTTCCTCCTGGCTCTGATCGTGGGCATGGCGTGGGGCATCTTCCTCAAGCGCGCCGAAGCCGTGGGCTGGGTTTTGCTGATCATTCCCGTGGTTTTGGCCGTATGGCTGATCACGCTGCACCGGGAGTCCTGGTGGAGGTTCCTGGTGGTCGATATTCTGGCCATGTTGGGCTATTTTCTGGGGAAGCGTTATCCCAAAAAGCTGGCCCGCCCCACTTACATTCTCCTGTTGTTGTATATGCCACTGGTTATTCTGGTCGTTCGCGGCTTTGGTGAGAATGGATTTATGAAATTGGTGGGCACCAATCTGTGGGGCGGCTTGCTGCTCTCGCTGCTGCTGGCTGTTTTCGGCATTGTCTTCTCCTTCCCCATCGGCGTGCTGCTGGCGCTGGGGAGGCAATCCAAGATGCCGGCGCTCAAGACGCTCAGCGTGATCTACATCGAGCTGATTCGCGGCGTGCCCCTCATCACCCTGTTGTTCATGGGCCAGTTGATGCTGCCCTTCTTCCTGCCGGCGGGCATCACCATCGATCGCGTGATTCGCGCCGTGGTGGCCATCATCATGTTTGCCGCGGCCTACATGGCGGAAAATGTGCGCGGTGGGTTACAATCCATCCCCAAAGGTCAGTATGAAGCGGCGGATGTCATCGGGCTCAGCGGCTGGCAGAAGATGGTGTTCATCATCCTGCCTCAGGCGCTGCGAGCCGTGATTCCTGTGCTGGTGGGCCAGTTCATCGGCCTGTTCAAAGACACCTCGCTGGTGGCGCTGGTGGGCCTGCTGGATCTGCTGGGCATCGCCCGCGGCATCCTGGCCAATCCCAGCTACATCGGCCGTCAGTTGGAAGTCTTCGCCTTCATCGCCATGATCTATTGGGTGTTCAGCTACGGCATGTCCTATGCTTCCGGTCGTCTGGAGACAACTCTGGGCGTTGGCGAACGTTAACCTATTCGAGTTGCAACTTAAACGTCCTAATTTCTACACAGGAGTTTTCCTATGAGTAATGAATCTTCGACCAAGTCTGGCTCCGTCAAGACCGGCGAGCCCATTATCAAGTGCGAAGAAGTCCACAAGTGGTACGGCAATTTCCATGTGCTGCGTGGCGTCAACATGGATGTGCACAAAGGCGAGGTCGTGGTGGTTTTCGGCCCGTCCGGCTCCGGCAAATCCACCTTCATTCGCTGCATCAATCGCCTGGAAGAGCATCAGAAAGGCCGTATTATCGTGGATGGCATCGAGCTCAGTCATGATGTGCGCAATATCGCCGCCATCCGCAAAGAAGTAGGCATGGTCTTCCAGCAATTCAACCTGTTCCCGCACCTGACAGTGATGCAAAACATCACGTTGGGCCCGATTTATGTGCGCAAGTGGAATAAGGATAAAGCTGAGGAGATCGCGATGCAGCTCCTGGAGCGCGTCGGCATTCCCGAGCAGGCCCAGAAGTATCCCGGCCAGCTCTCGGGCGGGCAGCAGCAGCGCGTAGCCATCGCTCGCGCCCTGGCCATGCAGCCCAAGATCATGCTCTTCGATGAGCCCACCTCGGCGCTGGACCCGGAGATGATCAAGGAAGTGCTGGAGGTTATGGAAGAATTGGCCGAGAGCGGCATGACCATGATCGTGGTCACCCACGAGATGGGCTTCGCCCGGGCCGTGGCCGACACCATGTATTTCTTCGATGAAGGGCAGATCGTGGAATCGGGCACGCCCGAAGAGGTCTTCATGAATCCACAGGAGGATCGCACCAAGCTCTTCCTCTCCCAGATTTTGCAGCACTGATCCCCCATCCTTTCGAGGTCGCCTACGCGCGTCGCAGTTGCGGCGCGCGTTTTTTGTTTGGGAGCAGGATTGGGATTAGGATTAGGAGCAGGATTGGGATTAGGAAATGTATGGGCTCTTCAATCCCAATCCCAATCCTAATCCTAATTCCGTTTCTCTTTGGAGTTCCTCATGTCTCTCCCCGCCATCGATAATCGCTATCTCACCGATATTCTGGTTGAATTGCTCAACATCCCCAGCCCCACCGGTTTTGCCGACGCGGCCATCGCTCGCGTGGCCGAGGAGCTCGATGCGCTGGGGATCGCCCACGCCCGCACCCGCAAGGGCGCGCTGGCGGCCACGCTGCCGGGGCGGGCCCAGGACGCGCCGCGCGCCCTGACCGGGCATGTGGACACCCTGGGCGCCATGGTCAAAGAGATCAAAGCCAATGGCCGCCTGAAGCTGACGAAAATCGGCGGCTTCGCCTGGAATACGGTGGAGGGCGAGGGCTGCCGGGTCTTCACCCGCTCGGGCCGGGTTGTCTCCGGCAGTTTGCTGCTGAATCAGGCATCGGCGCATGTGTATGGTCAGGCGGTGAACAAGACGCTGCGGGATGACGCCGCCATGGAGGTGCGTCTGGATGAGCGCACCTCATCGTCGGTGATGACGCGGGCGCTGGGAATCGAGGTGGGGGATTTCGTCGCCTTCGATCCGCGCGTCACCGTCACCGACAGCGGTTTCATTCGCTCCCGGCATCTGGACGACAAGGCGGGCGTGGCCGCGATGCTGGCCGCAGCCAAAGCAATGAACGACGCCGGATTGACGCCCGCCCAGCGCACGACCCTGCACTTCAGCAATTATGAGGAAGTGGGGCATGGCGCGGCCAGCGGCTTCCCGCCCGATCTGGCCGAGCTGGTGGCAGTGGATATGGCCGCAGTGGGCGCGGGCCAGACCTCGGACGAGTTCCACGTCACCATCTGCGTCAAGGACAGCGGCGGGCCCTATCATCATGGCCTCAGCAATCGCCTGCGCATCCTGGCCGACCGGCACGAAATCCCCTACAAGGTCGATATTTATCCCTACTACGGCTCCGACGGCGAGGCCTTTTGGCGGGCCGGGGGCGATGTGAAGGTGGCGCTCATCGGCCCGGGCGTGGACGCTTCGCACAGCTACGAACGCACCCACATGGACGCGCTCATCGGCGCGACCCGACTCATCCTGGCCTATTTGCTGGATGAAACTGGATACTGATTACTGAAACATGCTCCCTTCTTCCGTTACGATTCTCGGCGTCCCTGTGCATCCCATCACCTTCGACGGCTTTTTGGATGCTGTGGCGATATTCATCGCCGAAGGCGAACCCCGCCAGATTTGCACCGCCAATCCCGAATTCGTGATGACCGCGCAGCGTCAGCCCGAATTCATGGCCGTGCTGCAAAACGCCGATCTGGTGCTGCCCGATGGCGTGGGCCTGTTGTGGGCCGCCCGTCGCATGGGCCGCCCATTGCCCCAGCGCGTCACCGGCTCCGACGGCATCTATCTGCTGGCGGAGCGGGCCGCGCGCGAGGGCTGGCGGCTGTTTTTTCTGGGAGCCGCGCCGGGCGTGGCCGAGCAGACGGCCCGGATTTTGGCGGATCGCTATCCCGGCCTGTTGGTGGCGGGAACGTATGCGGGCAGCCCGCGAGATGCGGATTATCCCGAAATCGCCCGGCGCATCATCGCCGCCCGTCCCGATATTTTGTTGGTGGCCTACGGCGCGCCGGCGCAGGATTTGTGGATTGCTCGACACAGGGCGGACTTGCGCGTGCCGGTGAGCATGGGCGTGGGCGGCGCCTTCGACTTCGTGGCGGGCGTGCAAAAACGAGCCCCGGCCTGGATCATCCGCCTGAACCTGGAATGGTTTTGGCGGCTGCTCACCCAGCCCTGGCGCTGGCGGCGGCAACTGGACTTGCCCCGATTCGCCTGGCGTGTGGTAAGATCAGGAATAAGGATTCAGGATTAAAGATTAA
>JALSPL010000289.1 GCA_026985975.1 Anaerolineae bacterium
GTAATTTGTAGACGTCTACTAAGCATCAATGAGAAGTTGATCAAGGAAGGATTGGAGAATAGCCGCGGCGGCGATAGCGTCGTTGGGTTGACGGCGGGCTTTTTGGGTGGAGCGCCCGGCCAAAATCTGGTCGGCGATGAAGGAGGTCAGGCGTTCGTCATGGAAACGCAGAGGAACTTGCAAACGGCGGCGAAGACGCTCGGCGTATTTGCGGACGCTTTTGGCCTGCGGGCCTTCGCTGCCATCCATGTTCAGCGGCAATCCCGCCAGCAATTCATCCGCCCCCACCTCCTGCATGGCCCGGGCGATGGCCTCGAAGTCTTCGTTCTTGCTGCGGCGGGTGAGGACGCGCAGGGGCCGGGCCAGGCGGGCGGCGTCATTGCCCACAGCCAGGCCGATGCGTTTCTCGCCGATATCCAGAGCAAGCCAGGTGGTCATTCTTTGTAAACCCGCACGATGATGCGGAAGGGCAGAGAAGGCAGGCGATCCATCCAGGGCGGGATGAGTTTGATCTCGGGCGGTTTGGCCAGATCAAAATTCTCTTCCAGCAATTGCGCGGCCTGATCCGCAGGTGCGCCGGTGAGGACGGCCCGCACGTCGCCCGCGGAGATGGGTTCGAGCGCCTCGCCGCTGGCGGTGAGGGTAAAGTTCACGAATTCATCGCCGAAGAGGGTGAAATGGGGCTGGCCCGTGCGGATGCTCTCTTCTAGCAGGAATTTATCCGCGGGCGCTGTTTCGCGCAAGGATCGCTCGGCCAGACCGCGGGCGCTGTCCATATCGACGGCCAGGCCGCGGGCCAGAAGCTGCAATTGCAAGCCCAGCTCATCCGCGGGCTCGCCAGCGAAATGATCGTAGGTGGTGGCCAGCACATAGGTCTGTACGGTTTCGGGCGGGATGGTTTCGCCCTGGCGCAGATTTTCGGCCAGCTTGGCGTAGGCCTGTTGCTGCAATTGGGCCAGAAGCTCATTCAGCAGGCGGTCTTTATCGGCCTGGGTGACGGTGGCCACCGATTCCACCGTGCCGCCCTCGGTGCGAAAAGGATTGCTGACCCGCAGGCTGATGTTGAGGGAGCCCTCGACCTCGTTGATGGTGAGGGCGGGGACATTGCCCTCCAGGCCCGGCTCCACGGCCTCGATCTTCGCCTGGGCCTTCTGGCCAATGCCCGGAGGGACTTTCACTTCGTGCAGCGTGCGAAACCGGACGTTCTCACCGAAGGTGGTGCGCAAGATCGTACCCTCGGGCACAGTGATCTCGCGGGAGGCGCGGTTGATGAGAGTGACGACGCCCGTCGCCTTGCCCACGGGCGCGTCTTCCTGGCCTGTGGTCGGCGTCGTGCCGAAGCCCTCGACCCGGGCCTGAACCACGCGGGCGGGCGTCAGTTTGTTGAGATAATCAGGCTCGTCGATGCCGGTGCGGGCGGTGACATCGATGGAGCTGACGATCTTGGTGCGGGCGGGCGTGAGAGAAACAGTGGCCTGGGGCAGCAGATAAAGCGTGGCCCCGAAAATCATCAGAGCGATAAGGCCGATGAAAAGGATATAACTCAGGCCTCGCAGCCAGGAGCGATCAGCGCGGGCTCTGGCCTCGCCCCATAGCACTGCGCCATCCGATTTGGTGATGATCGCGGGCGGCTTTGATGCCATTGCCGCGTCGGGCGGCGGCGAAATGATCGCGGGGCGGAGTTTATGGGGTGGGGGCAGGGGCGCTTCCGGCTTGGGCCAGCGCCAGCGCTTGCGGGCCGCGTCTTCCGATTTGTAGACGGGAATGCGAGCCTGACGGGCGAAATATCTGATGTCGCCATCCCGCATGACCAGGCCGATTTGCACATCTGCGGCGTCGGCTTCCTGCCGCAACGCCTTCAGTCGGGGCAGATAGGCGAAGTTGGCGGCGTCGGCGGGCAGGATGAAAAGCAGCCTCGCCCCGGGCCCGGCGCGCAAAATCTCCCGCCGGGCCTGGGCCACAGTGGCGGGCGCGCTGAGGGAGATGGTTTGAATATCGGGATGAGCGGGCATATTGAAGTCGAGATGGATGGCGTTTGATAAAAGAGTATTCAACTCACATAAGGGTGATAAGCAAAATCACCTGGATTTTATTATCCGTTCATACTCGTCATGAGAGCCAATCCAAACCCAGATATGATCAGAACCATCTTTGATGGCCAATGCGCGGTGTTGGTTACCAATTCGCACAGACCAAAAGGAACCGACTTTTTTGAAATGAAGTGAGGGGTGTCTGGGATTTGTTTTGAGAAGTTCAAAGTTCTTCTGCGCCAAACGTTGAACAGAATCGGGAAGTCTTTCAAAACGCGTCCAGAAACGTTCTGTGGCTTTGTGCATTCAGGGCAACTCCCGCAGTCGTCCCTGTTTTTTTGCGGCAAACGCCTCCTCGACGAGAAAATCAAGTTTTCCGGCCGCGGAGTCTTTTTCAATTTGTCGATCCCATTCCTGCCAATCTCTTTCCCAAAACCATCGACGCAGAGATCGATAATCGTCGCGGGAAAGAGATGTGATCTCGGATTGGATTTTTTGCAAAGCAGTCATTAGAAACTTCCTTTTTTCAATAAATGATTGCTGTCATTTGGTGCGTAATCGAAGTCATTATCAGTTGATCCAATACGGCTCACTGCAAACTGTACACTGTTCCGAAAATAAGCGTTGGCGTCATTTGCAGAGACGCTCTCGAAGCCAATGTTGGCCTGGCGCTCAGCCACGTAATGCGTAAAACGTAAAACGTGACGATCTTACGCATTACGTTTTACGGGCTTGGCTGTCCCGCTAGATTGGCTCGCCCATTTTCATTCTTATTGGTGAGCTAATGCTCATGG
>JALSPL010000290.1 GCA_026985975.1 Anaerolineae bacterium
GGCGGTATTGGATGGCCTCGGCGATATGGACGGTGGTGATGCGGTCTTCGCCCGCCAGATCGGCGATGGTGCGGGCCAGTTTGAGCACGCGGTGATAGGCGCGGGCGCTGAGTTGCAACTGGCGCATGGCCGCGCCGATGAGCTGATGCGCCTCGTTATCCAGGGGGCAGAATTTGCGCACCTCGGTGGGGCCCATATCCGCGTTGGCGTCGATGTGGGCCAGGCCCGCGAAGCGGGCGGTCTGGCGGGCGCGGGCCGCCAGCACCCGTTCTCGCACCACGGCTGAGGATTCGCCGCGGCTGTCATCGGTGAGCTTTTCGTATTTCACCCGCGGCACCTGCACGTGGATGTCGATGCGATCCAGCAGCGGTCCGGAGATGCGTTTTTGATAGCTGCGGATGGCCGAGGTGGAGCAGGTGCAGGCCCGTTCCGGATCGCCGTAATAGCCGCAGGGACAGGGGTTCATGCTGGCCACCAGCATAAAGTTGGCGGGAAAGGTGACCGTGCCTGTGGCCCGCGAGAGGGTGACGACCTTGTCCTCCATGGGCTGGCGCAGCATCTCCAGCATCTTGCCGCCAAACTCGGGCAGCTCATCCAGAAAAAGAACGCCGCGATGGGCCAGGCTGATCTCGCCCGGGCGAGGCCAGCGCCCGCCGCCGATGAGCCCGGCATAGGAGATGGTGTGGTGCGGCGCGCGAAACGGCGGCTGGCGGATGAGCGGCGTTTCGGGCGTCAGTAGATCCGCCACCGAGTAGACCCGGGTCACATCCAGGGCCGCATCCTGGCTCAGGGGCGGCAGGATGCTGGGCAGGGTGCGGGCCATCAGCGTCTTGCCCGCGCCCGGCGGCCCGCTCATCAGCATGTTATGCCCGCCCGCGGCCGCGATCTCCAGCGCCCGTTTGACATGCTCCTGCCCCTTCACATCGGCCAGATCGGTGGCGAAGGGGGGCAGGGGCGCAGCCTCGGCGTGATGAGGCCGGACCGGAATGGGAACCACGCCCGTGAGATGATTGACCAGATGGGTGAGATGATCCACCGGGATCACCTCCACGCCGGCGATGAGCGCTGCTTCGGCCGCATCCACCTCGGGCACGTAAATGCGCTCGAAGCCCTGCCGCCGGGCCAGATCGGTGATGGGCAAAATGCCGTTGACATGCCGTAAGCTGCCATCCAGGGCCAGCTCACCGATGAACATAGCCTTTTCCAGCTCATCGTGGGGAATCTGCGAGGTGGCGGCCAGCACGCCCACGGCCATGGGCAGATCATAAACCGGGCCGCGTTTGGGAATGTCGGCGGGGGCCAGATTGACGGTGTAGGAGCCCATGGGGAAGGTCATGCCGCTGTTGCGCACAGCCGAGCGCACCCGCACCCGGCTTTCCTGCACCGCGGTGTCGGGCAGGCCCACGATGATGAAATGCGCCATCATCCCGCCCCGCTTATCCACCTCGACTTCGATGACGCGGCCATTGAGTCCCAGAACTGCGCCGGAAAAGACTTTTGCCAGCATAAAGCTATGCGCTCCTTATTGCCTGTGTCAATGAAATAGTATCCAAGGTGGAGGTTCGGAGGTTGTTTCTCCGTGAACAATCATGATTTCCTCCGCGCTCTCCGCGTCTCCGTAGTGATTTTTTCAGGTAACTACTTCGACAATGTCACATTTTCAGCGGCGCCCAAATTGTACGGCATTCAGCGCAGAAATGGAAGCTGGCTTTATCGGAAAAAGGTGGGAAGATGCCATAACGGCAGATAAGGTGGCGAAAATACCGGGATTTCACTCTGTTTTTTCCGGCGAAATCCCGGCAGTCTTCTTTGCGCCTTGGCGATCCTTCGACTTCGCTCATGGCAAGCTTTGCATGAAATCAGATTTTTCAGCCGGTTCAGTGATAAAACATCGGCATCCAGAAGCGTTCGGGCAGGGCCTGATGTCCGAAGTTGAAGGTGTAGGTCTGATTGGGCTCGACTGTGAACAAAATGTTGTCGAAGGGTTGAGCAATCGTCCAGCCTGTGGGTTGCATTTCTTTCAGAAGATAAGAGTCCGGAAGGACGTCCTCAAAACGATATCTGCCGCGTTGATCGGTGATGACCGTGATGCTGACGCCCGTTTCCTGGTTGGTCAGTCTCAGTCGTATGTCGGGCAGGCCGGGGTTATAGGCGGGATCGCCGCTGCCCAGGCGATCGTGGAAGACTATCCCCTGAATGACGCCGGTGTCGGGGACGGGCGTGGCTGTGGGCGCGGGGGTGACGGTGGGCGTGGCCGTGGGGGGGATGCCGTCGGGCGGGTAATAGCGGATCTCCAGTTTCGGACGAAAATGTTCGACCGGGTATTCGCTGGCGGCGATGAGCCATTCGATGTTTTTGTGGAAGAAGGGACGCAGCATCACGCCAAAATTGCTGCCGGGATCGTTGACCCAGCGCTGCACCAGCGGCGTGAGAAAAATGCCCGCCCAGGCCGAATGCTCCGACTGGGCGTTCCCGACCAGAAAACCCGTGTCCAGGGGTAGGTTGGGGTGATCGCCCGGCCCGTCGGCGCCAGGTTGATCCCAGGAGACGCCGTTGCGGGCCTGGAACCAGGTGGCTTGATATTCATCCCAATTCTGGTAAAGATCGAAGGCGTTGAGGTTGATGCGGGCGACGTCGCCGCTCTGAACGCCCTTGAGCACGAGTTTCGCCTCGATGATTTTGCTGCCCGGGGGGATGCGCCGGACGTCGAAGCGGATGAGGGCGTTGCAAATGCTCTGGTTGGGGATGCTGTTGTTGACGCGCACGGCCAGGGTTTGTTCTCCGCCATGATTGCGATCGCCGTCCGTTTCGCTGTTTCCC